>JBQCCU010000455.1:0-3785 GCA_051961935.1 Amnibacterium sp.
CGCCCTCCTTCACCCGGCTGCCGAGCTTCAGGATCTGCTGCTTGTGCAGCAGCAGCTTCCGCGTGCGCCGCGGCGGATGGTTGGTCCAGGTCCCCTGGTTGTACTCGGGGATGTGCACGGCGTCGAGGTAGGCCTCCCCGCCGTCGATGTATGCGTAGCCGTCGATGAGCGACGCCCGCCCCTGCCGGAGCGACTTCACCTCGGTCCCGGTGAGCACGAGCCCCGCCTCGACCGTGTCCTCGATCGTGTAGTCGTGGCGCGCGCGCCGGTTGCTGGCGACGACCTTGCGCCCCTGCTCGCGTGGCATGCCCGCGCCTCCTTCGACTCGATCGGTGAGCCCGGAAGTCTATCGCCCGGCCCGGGTCCCCGGCGCCGGGCCCGGCTCAGACGCGGAGGTAGCGGGAGATCGCGACGTTCGCCGAGACGGCGGCGAGCACCACGCCGACGCCGACCAGGATCGGCACGACGACGAGCGCATCCGGCACCGTCACGAAGGCGATGTCCCGCTGGGCCTTCGCGAGGAAGCCCTGCACGAAGAACTGCACGATGCCGACCGTCGCGGCGCCCGCGAGCACCGAGCCGATCAGGGACGCGAGCACCCCCTCGAGGATGAACGGGGTCTGGATGAACCGGTTGGAGGCCCCGACCAGCCGCATGATGCCGAGCTCCCGCCTGCGGGAGAACGCCGACAGCCGGATGGTCGTCGAGATCAGCAGCGCGGCGGCGATGAGCATGAGCGCGGCGATGCTCGCGGCCGTGATCGAGGCGGTGTTGAGGACCGCGAAGATCTGGTCGAGCAGCCGGCGCTGGTCGGTGACCGCGTCGACACCCGGCATGTCGCCGACCGCCTCCGCGATGACGGCGGACTGGTTCGGGTTCTTGAGGTTGACCCAGTAGGCCTCGTTCAGCAGGTCGGGCGTGACGTAGTCGGCGACGGGGTTGCCCTTGAACTGCGCCTCGAAGTTCTTGTACGCCTGCTGGTGGTTCTCGAAGTAGACCTTGTTGATGAACGGCTTCAGGGTCGGCGAGCCGAGCTGCTCCCCCACCGCCTTGATCTGGGCGGCCGTCGCGCTGCCGGAGCCGCAGTGCGCGCTCGGCACCTCGCCGTTGCAGAGGTAGACCGCCACCTGGGCCTTGTCGTACCAGAAGTTCTTCATCTGGCCGATCTGCAGCTGCAGCAGCGCGGCGGCCCCCACGAACGTCAGGGACACGAAGGTGACGAGCACGATGGAGACGACCATCGAGAGGTTGCGGCGCAGGCCGTTGCCCGCTTCCGCGAGGACGAGTCCGAGTCTCATGAGGAGGGTCCCACTTCGTCGTCGCCGCGGGGCGTGGCGTCCCGCAGGCCGAGTCCGGTGATGAAGTCGAGGTGATCGGGCAGCGACTGCGTGCGGTGGCGGCCGGCCCGCTGCGCGGCCCCTTCCGGGTCGCCCGTGTTCTCGAGGTCGATGCGGTCCGCGAACGGCGCGTCGGCGTTGGCCTGCGCCGGGTCCTGCTCCGGCGTCCGGCGGCGGAACCGCGGCCGCGTGTCGGTCGTCTCCGCGTCCGTGGCCACGACGGGCGGGGTGTCGACGGGAGGACGCGGGGGCAGCGGCGCGGCGAAGAAGAGGCTGGTGGCGTCGGGGGCGGGCTGGGGCGGCTGCTCCGGCTCGGGGCGGCGCCACGGCAGCGGCTCGGCCGCGCCGGTCGCGGTGAGCACCGGGCCGGTGTCCGAACGCGCCCAGACCGGTCCGCGGGCGGGCTGCTCGGCACGGAGGTCCGCCTGGGAGGACGGGCCCGTCGGCGGCTCGACGGTCGGCTGGGGCCCGGTCGCCGGCCGGGGCGCGGCCGGGGCGACGGTGAGGGGCGGCTGCTGCCACGCGGTCTGGGGCGGCGCGCCCGCCGGCCGCACGGGGCCGGTCGCCGCGGGGGGCTCCGGCCGCTCCCGGCCGCGGCGCGCCCACACGGGCACCGAACCGGTGTCGCCCTGCGCGACGGACGGCTGCGGGGGCCGCTGGATCGGGATGGAGGAGGTGACGTAGGTCGCCTCCTCCTCGTCGCGGATGATGCGGCCGCCGGTCAGCTCGATGACGCGCTTGTGCATCCGGTCGACGATGGAGACGTCGTGGGTGGCCATGACGACGGTGGTGCCGGCCTGGTTGATCCGGTCGAGGACGTTCATGATGTCGTCGCTCGTGTTCGGGTCCAGGTTGCCGGTGGGCTCGTCCGCGAGCAGGATCGCCGGCTTGTTCACGACGGCACGGGCGATGGCGACGCGCTGCTGCTCACCGCCGGACAGCTCGGTGGGCAGGTTCTGCGCCTTCTCCGACAGGCCGACCATGCCGAGCACGTCGGGCACCGCGGCCTGGATGAAGCCGCGCGACTTGCCGATCACCTGCAGGGTGAAGGCGACGTTGTCGAAGACGGTCTTGTTCGGCAGCAGCCGGAAGTCCTGGAAGACGACGCCGAGGCTGCGACGGAAGTACGGGACCTTGCGGCTGGAGATCGACGTGAGGCGCTGGCCGAGCACGTGGATCTCGCCCGAGGTCGGCCGCTCCTCGCGGAGCATGAGGCGCAGCAGGCTCGACTTGCCGCTGCCGGACGCGCCGACGAGGAAGACGAACTCACCGCTGCCGATCTCGAGGGACACGTCGTCGAGGGCGGCTCGCGGAGCACCGCGGTAGCGCGTGGTGACGGAATCGACGCGGATCATGACGGCTGGCAGCCTAGGCACATCCGGCGGGGGCGCGGTGCAGGCTGGCCGGATCGGGGTCGGGTAGGGGTGTCCGGGAGCATACCCCCGGGCGCGGCGGTCAGGCCCGCGTCAGGCGTCGACCACCGCACGCTTGCGCCACCGGATGCCGGCGGAGAGGAACCCGTCGAGGTCGCCGTCGAACACCGAGGACGGGTTGTTCACCTCGTACTCGCTGCGCAGATCCTTGACCATCTGATAGGGAGCGAGCACGTAGGAGCGGATCTGGTCGCCCCAGCTGGCGGTGATCGTGCCGGCCAGCTCCTTCTTCGTCGCCGCCTCCTCCTCGCGGCGCTGCAGCAGCAGGCGCGAGGACAGCACCCGCATGGCGGCGGCCCGGTTCTGGATCTGGCTCTTCTCGTTCTGCATCGAGACGACGATCCCCGTGGGGAGGTGGGTGATGCGCACGGCGGAGTCCGTCGTGTTCACGCTCTGCCCGCCGGGGCCGCTCGAGCGGAACACGTCGACGCGGATGTCGGACTCGGGGATGTCGATCGACTCGGTCTCCTCCCTCAGGGGGATGACCTCGACCGCGGCGAAGCTCGTCTGCCGCTTGCCTGCGGAGTTGAAGGGGCTCATCCGGACGAGCCGGTGGGTGCCCGCCTCGACCGACAGCGTGCCGAAGGCGTAGGGCGCGTCGACCTCGATGGTCGCGGACTTGATGCCCGCCTCCTCCGCGTAGGAGGTGTCCATCACGGTGACGGAATACTTGTGCTGCTCGGCCCAGCGCAGGTACATGCGCAGGAGCATCGCGGCGAAGGCCGCGGCGTCCACACCGCCCGCGCCGGCGCCGATGGTCATCACGGCCGGCCGGGCGTCGTACTCGCCGTTCAGCAGGGTCTGGACCTCGAGCTCGCCCACGGTCGCCTCGACACCGACGAGCTCCGACTCCGCCTCGGCGGCGGTCTCCGTGGCGAGCGCCTCGTCCTCCTCCGCGTTCACGAGCTCGATGAGCACCTCGAGGTCGTTGAGCCGTCGCTGCACGCCGGTGATGCGCGCGAGCTCGGTCTGCGCGTGGCTGAGTGCGCTCGTCACCTTCTGCGCGGCGTCGGGG
>JBQCCU010000456.1:0-2551 GCA_051961935.1 Amnibacterium sp.
CAGTCGCGGTAGCGGTAGAAGCCCGCGCCCGACTCGCGCCCGAGCCTGCCACGGTCCAGGTAGTGCGTCTTCAGGTGCTCCGCGAACGCCGCGGCACGCCGATCGCCCTTCGCCGCGTTCGCGGCGGCGGAGGCGCTGGCGCCCGCGGACCTGCAGCGGACGGCGCACCTCTCCTTCGGTGACTTCACCGTGCAGGAGTCCTTCTGGCAGATCACCCAGTTCCGTGCGTTCCGCGCCTACGAGTTCGCCGTGCTGATCCGGGCCGACCCCACCCTGCCGATCGAGCTCGTGCGCGGCGTGCGCGCGCAGCTCGAGCCCCACATCGAGGGCTGGCGCGCCATCGGGGTCTTCGGCCCGGCGGTGGCGGTGCCTCCGGATGCGTCCGAGCAGGACCGGCTGCTCGGCCTGACGGGGCGCGAGCCGCGCACCTGACCCGCACGAACGACGGACTTCTGCCCATGGCAGGGCTCGGATCCGCGCGATCGGCCGCGCGGCGGCCGACTTCTCCGTCGTTCGTGCAGGAGGGCCAGGTCAGTCGCGGTAGCGGTAGAAGCCCGCGCCCGACTCGCGCCCGAGCCTGCCACGGTCCAGGTAGTGCGTCTTCAGGTGCTCCGCGAACGCCGCGGCACGCCGATCGCCCTTCGCCGCGTTCGCGGCGGCGATCGCGTACGGCGTCCGCAGCCCGATGACGTCGTAGATCTGGAACGGGCCGCTCGGCGCTCCCGTCGCGATGCGCCACGTGGCGTCGATCGTCTCGACGTCGGCGACCCCGCGCACGAGCAGGTCGGCCGCCGCGTTCAGGAACGGCACCAGCAGCGAGTTCAGCACGTAACCCGGCTGCTCCTTGTGCAGCCGGATGGGGACCATGCCGATCGCTTCGGCGAAGGCGGCGACCCGGTCGACCACGTCCGGGTCGGTGCGCGGCGTGCCCATCACCTCGGCGGTGTTCTGCGCCCAGATGTGGTTCGCGAAGTGCAGGGCGAGGAACCGGTCGGGTCGCCCGGTCGAATCGGCGAGGTCGCTCGGCAGGAGGGTGGAGGAGTTCGTGGCGAAGACGGTCCGCTCCGGGGCGGCGGACGCGATCGCGGCGTAGACGGACCGCTTCAGCTCGAGCCGCTCCGGCACGGCCTCGATCACGAGGTCGGCGCCCGCCACGGCGGCGGCGAGGTCGGTCACCACGTGGATCCCGTCGACCGCGGCCTTCGCGCTGCCGTCCGGATCGCCGACCTCGCGCGCGAACTGCCCTAGGACGGCCGCGAACCGGGCCCTCGCCGCGGCGACGGCCCCCTCGTCCACGTCGTAGACGGTGACCTCGAAGCCGTGGTTCGCGGTCTGGAAGGCGATCTGGGCGCCGAGCACACCGGCCCCGAGCACGGTGACGGTGGAGAACGACGAGGAGGCAGCGGCATCCGAGGCGGGCATCAGCCGGTTCTACCCGCACGCCCTGCGAGTGCCCCGATGGCTCGGAGCCGCCGCCCAAATCCCTTGCATACGGTCAAGGGGTGAGCTTCCAGGAGTGGATCGACCTCGCCGGACGGGTGATCGACGCGTCGGGTGTCGCCGCGGTCGTGATCGGCGTCGCCGTGGCGAGCGTCTTCGCGCTGGTTCGGCTCCTGCGCCGGAGCACGCCGGTGTACCGGCCCTACCGGCAGTTCCTCGGCCGGTCGATCCTGCTGGGGCTGGAGCTGCTCGTGGCGGCCGACATCATCCGCACCGTCGCGGTGACGCCCACGCTCGGCAGCGTGGCGGTGCTGGCCGGCATCGTGCTCATCCGGACGTTCCTGAGCTTCTCGCTCGAGCTCGAGATCACGGGGCGCTGGCCCTGGCAGAAGGCGCCCACGGAGGCCGGTTCGCCCGAGGCGTAGACGGCGCGGCGGGTCAGGCCGGCTGGAGGCCGCGCGCGTCGCCGTTCAGCACGGTGGGCTCCGACACGAGGGCGCAGAGCGCCACGACGCCGTCCCAGAGGCGGTCGCCGAGCGGGCGCAGGCCCGGCGCGTCCTCCTCGAGGTTCTCGACGAGCGACGCCATGACGAGGGTGACCGCCCGCCGGGCGTCCTCGGGCGCCAGCCGCTCCTCGGCGACATCGGTGAAGGCGCGGCGGATGCCGCCGAGCCAGTGGAAGAGGTCGGGCTTCAGCTCGGGACGCCGGTGGAGCAGCTCGTGGATCGACTCCCGGTCCGAGAGTCCGCCCGAGGTGCCGAGGCCGCTCGCGACGAGGTCGCAGAGGTCGTGGACGACGGAACCCGTGGGTCCCGCGAGGAACCGGGCGCGGTGCTCGTCGGTGATGTGGAACTCGGGCACCCCGAGGGCGGCGGCGGCCTTCGAGGGGAAGTAGTTGAAGAAGGTGCGGGGCGAGACGCCGGCCGCGTGGCAGATGGCCTCGACCGTGACGGCACCCGGGCCGGACTCCAGCACGAGCCGGCGCGCCTCCGTGTGGAGGGCCTGGCGGGTGAGGCGCTTCTTCTGCTCACGCCAGGGCAGCTCGTCGACGGGCTCCACCGATCCGTGCACGTCGGGCCTTTCGGGAGATCGAGGGGGAGTGGTGGCCGGG
>JBQCCU010000457.1:0-4623 GCA_051961935.1 Amnibacterium sp.
GGCGAAGCGCTCCCGCCAGCCCGGCACCGGGTCGCCGGCGAGGTGCGCGGCGAGCCGGTCCAGGTAGGCGTGCGTGCCGGGGATGAAACCGGCGGCGTTGCGGGGGGAGAGGCCCTCGTGCCGGAACCGGACGAGCGTGCCGTCGCCGTCCGCCTCGAGCTCGTACGCGACGCGGCCGGGCTCGACGATGCGCTGGTGCCACGTGTGGGCGAACGCCCGCTCCGGCTCCCAGGTGAGCACCTCCCCGGTCATCCGCTTCGCCTCCGGCTTCACCGGCGGGTCGTCGGGCTCCGTCGTGACCGTGCCGCCGACCCGGCCCTCCACGGTGGCGGGGCCGATCCAGGCGGCCCGGTGCTCGGGCTCGGTGATGCCGGCCCAGACGGCCGCGACCGGATGGGGGAGGTGCCGCGCGAACTCGAGCCGGGCCGTGCCGTCGGGCGCCGGGACGATGCGGCCGTTCTGGTCGGTGGCCGCCATCAGATGTCGATCCAGTCGCCGCTCTGCAGCGGGTAGTACTGGCCGCCGGCCGCCTCGGTGACACCCTTCAGGCGGTCGTTCGCGAGCGCCTTGCCCGCGGCGGAGAGCACGCCGTCGTGCGTGGGGAACGCCCGCTTCGGCTTCACCGCGGAGACGAAGTCCATCGCCTCGCTGATCTTCAGCCACGGGGCGCCCGCCGGCGCGGCGAGCGTCTCGACCTCGACGTCCTCGGGGACGAAGAACGAGTCGCCGGGGTAGTAGAGCCGGTTGTTGATCAGCACGCCGACGTTGTCGACGACGGGGATCGACGGATGGATGACCGCGTGCCGGCCGCCGAAGAACTTCAGGACGAAGTCGCCGTGGTCGTGGGTCTCGCCCGGGTGCACGGCGACGACGTCGAAGCCCTCGACCGCGTTCGCGACGCCCTCCGGGCCGAAGATGACGACGTTCCGGTTGATCTCGAGGATCCGCCGCAGCTGCTCGGCGGTCCAGTGATCGGCGTGCTCATGGGTGATGACGACCACCTGCACGTTCTCGAGCCCGAGGACCGGGTTCGTGAGGCTGCCGGGGTCGACGACGAGGCGGTGACCGCCCTCCTCCACGACGAGCGTGGCGTGCTCGAGCTTGGTGATGCGCATACCCGTAGCCAACACCAGTTCCCGCCGCTCCCGAGCACCCTGCGGACTGCCGAGCGGGGCTGCAGCCTGCTCGCCAGTCCGTGAGGTGCTCGCCAGCGGCGGCCGACACCTCGAATCGCGAGGGCCCGTCGCGTATGGCATACTTGACGACCGTTGCGGTCCGCCGCAGCAGTCCGGCCCCATCGTTTAGCGGCCTAGGACGTCGCCCTCTCACGGCGGTAACGCGGGTTCAAATCCCGCTGGGGTCACGAGTTGAAACCCCCGGTCTCACCGGGGGTTTTTCTCGTTCTCGGGATCATTCCGAGGCTGCGTCGGCCGGCCGCGGCAACAGGTCGGCGACAGACGTCTGCCTCGCCCGGTGCTCGAGGGAACGAGACCAGGCCGGGTCGGATGCCGAACGGCTTCGCGTCAGATCAGTGCCGCTCCGACAGAGTTCCGAGTGCGCTGCCCGTCCTCCTGCGCTGCGAACCCGCTCCACTCGCGGCGCTTGCGGCGAAGCGCCTCATTCGTCGGATTGCGAGGCCCCGTTTGGATCCGCTCCTGGTGGTCGTGCCGGCCTACAACGAAGCCGGCTCGATCGCGGACGTGCTGAAGGGGGTCCAGGCGGCCGTTCCGGCAGCCCATCTCCTCGTCGTCGACGACGGGTCCACCGACCGGACACGGGCGATCGCCCTCGCCGAGGGCGCCACCGTGTTGTCGTTGCCGTTCAACCTCGGAGTCGGCGGCGCGATGCGGACCGGTTTCCGATACGCCGTCCGCAACGGCTACACGCGGGTCGTGCAGGTGGACGCCGACGGTCAGCACGACCCTGCGCAGATCCCCGCCTTGCTCGAAGCGCTCGCCCGGGCGGACGTCGTGATCGGCGCCCGCTTCGCCGGCACCGGCGAGTACGTCGTGCGCGGTCCACGACGGTGGGCGATGCGGATGCTGGCCCGGTACCTGTCGCGGGTGACGCGCACCGGGCTGACGGACGTCACCTCCGGCTTCCGGGCGAGCGGCGAGACCGCGGTCGAGCTCTTCGCCCAGCACTACCCGGTCGAGTACCTGGGGGACACGGTGGAGTCCCTCGTGATCGCTGCTTTCGCGGGCCTGCGGGTGGCGCAGGTCGCGGTGTCGATGCGCCCGCGTCCCGTCGGGAATCCCAGCCAGACCCCGTTGAGGGCACTCGTCTATCTGCTTCGCGCGTGCATGGCTCTGGCATTCGCGCGAATGCGATGGCGATCGAGTCGCAGGCCCGGTGTCGGGTCGGCCGTGCTCACGACCGTTCACGAGGAGGATGAGAGATGACGGGAGTCCATGTGCTCGCGCTGGTGAGCGGCGCGGCGATCCTCCTCGGCATGTTCGAACTGCTGCGGCGCGGAAAGGTCCGTGAGAAGTACACGGTGCTCTGGCTGCTCGTGGGTGTCGCCGTCGCCGTGTTCGGTGTCTCCCCGGACCTGCTCGACGACATCGCAGCGCCCCTGCACATCGCGGATCCGCCGAACCTCCTGCTGTTCGCGGCTGACGTCGTACTGCTTCTCGTCACGGTGCACCTGAGCTGGGAGGCGAGCCGGATGGAGGAACGCACGCGAGCGCTCGCCGAGGAGGTCGCATTGCTGCGTGAGCGAGTCGAGCAGAGCTGACGTGCCGGTGCGACTCGCCGTCGACCGGCCGGACCTCCTGCGCACCGTCGTCGTCGGTCTCGTCTACGCGGTCCTCGCGTGCATCGTCTTCTGGCCGATCGCGCCGCTCGATCCCACCCACCTCGTCGGCGCCTGCGCGTGCGGCGACGCGGTCCAGCAGACCTGGTTCCTGCAGTGGGCTGCGTTCGCGCTTCAGCACGGCCTGAATCCGCTCTTCAGCAGCTACTTGAACGCCCCGGTCGGCGTCAACCTCGGGGTGAACACGTCGATGCCCTTGCTCGGCATCCTCGGGGCGCCCGTCACGGTGACCGCCGGGCCGATCGCGGCGTTCAACCTTCTGCTCCGCGTCTCCCTCGCGATGTCCGCGCTCAGCATGTACCTCGTCCTGAAGCGCTACGTCCGGTCGATGGCAGCAGCGTTCGTCGGCGGCCTGCTGTTCGGCTTCTCGCCGTACATGCTGGGGGAGGGGCGCCTGCACGTGTTCCTCGTCTTCCTCCCTCTGCTCCCCCCGCTCATCCCGCTCATCGATCGGTGGCTCATCCGCGCCGACAAGAACCCCTATGTCTGCGGGGGCCTGGTCGGTCTGCTGCTCGGACTCGAGATGCTGATCTCGGCTGAGCTCGCAATCGTCTTCGTCGTCTTCGTCGCCGTCGCGCTCGTTCCGATCGCGATCACGCACCGCCGTCTCGTCCGATCGCGTGTTCCCGCACTCCTGCGCGGACTCGCCGCCTGCGCGGTGGCAGGGGTCCTCGTCGGGGGATCCGTCGCCTGGATGTTCCTGGCCGGCCCCGAGCGTCCGCAGGGACCGCCCCACTCCGTCTGGAACCTCGACAGCTATCACGCGGACCTGCTCTCGCTGATCGTGCCGTCACGGCCGCAGCTGATCCGACCGCCGCTTCTCCTCGCGACCGCGGACCGGTTCGTCCGAGGAAACCTGCACGAGAACGGCTTCTATCTCGGCCTTCCGATGGTCGTCCTCCTCACGGCTGGGAGCATGCGCCTTCGCCGCTGCACCATCGTCCGGAGCTTCGCGACGTTGGGCGTCGTCGGGTTCCTGCTCGGACTGGGCACGCAGCTGACCGTCGCCGATCACGTCACGGGTATTCCCTTGCCGATGGCGGCGATCACCGGCATCCCGGCCCTGCAGGAGATCGGGCCCACCCGTTTCGCGCTCGCGATCCAGCTCGCGGCGTCGGTGCTGCTCGCACTCGTGCTCGACCACCTCGCCTTGCGTGCTCCGGCGGCTCACAGCTGGCGAAGCCGGGTGGTGCTCGCACTCCTCCCGGCCGTCGCGCTGGTCCCGCTCCTTCCGGACGGGCTCATCCCCAGCACCGAGGTGAGCATCCCGAGCTACTTCGCCGGATCGGCCGTCCAGGAGATTCCGGCTGGGACCACCGTCCTCCCCTTCCCTTTCCCCTACTACTCGAACAACACCGCGATGCTCTGGCAGGCCTCGAGCGGCATGCGATTCCGCATGCCGGGCGGTGAGATCTATGTGCCCGGCGACACGGGGCGCAGCGTCAACTATCCCCACGGCGGTCTGCCCTCAGCGCTCTGGGCCGTGCTCGTCGAAGGCGGTCCGCACCGCACCACGCACTGGCGGCCGCCGTCGAACGCGCAACGGCCCCACCTGCTCTCCGCCCTCCGGACCTATGTCGGATCGGGTCGGATCGGCGCGCTCGTCATCTCCTCGGGCGGCGAGCAGGGCCGATGGGTGTCAGCGCTCGCCGAATCGGCGTTCGGCGCGCCCACCAGCGTCCGCGGCGTAATGGACGTCGGGATCAGCCCTGTCCCATAGGGAGCGCGGACTCGCGCGAGCCCGGCTTACGCGGCAGCCGAGGGGGCCTCGGCGAACACCCAACGGCGGTAGAGCACGAAGTTCCAAC
>JBQCCU010000458.1:0-5565 GCA_051961935.1 Amnibacterium sp.
TGAGGTCGGGCTGGTGCGAGAAGAACCGGTGGAAGTAGAACTGCCGCCGCACCGGGTCGAACGCCCAGTTCGAGTCCTCGGTGTCGATGAAGATGATGCGGATGTTCGGGTACTTCTCGTCCGTGTCGCTCCACACGTAGAAGTCCCCGTACGGGCCCTCCGGGTCGCTGCGGGACTGCTGGAACCACTCGTGGTCGGTGGAGGTGTGGTTCAGCGGGAAGTCCATGATGATCCGCATGTTCCGCTCGTGCGCGCGGCGGACGAGGTCGCGGAACTCGTCGATCGTGCCGAACTCCGGCAGCACCTGCTTGAAGTCGGAGATGTCGTAGCCGCCGTCGCGGAGCGGCGACATGTAGAACGGCGGCAGCCAGAGGCAGTCGATGCCGAGCCACTGCAGGTAGTCGAGGCGCGAGGCGAGGCCGCCGAGATCGCCGGTGCCGTCGCCGTTCGAGTCGACGAAGCAGCGGACCATCACCTCGTAGAACACCGCCCGCTTGTACCAGAGGGGGTCCCTCGTGAGTCCTGGCAGCTGGATCGGGGCGGTGAAGCTCACTGGTCGCAAGTCCTTCCGGCAGGGCTCGAAGAGTTTCGCCATCCTAGGACGACGTTCAGCGCGCTCCCCGAGGGCTTCCTGCGGCCCGCCGGGCGCCCCGCCGGGGGATCGCGCGCCGGCTTCCTAGACTGGCGCCGATGAAGGTCGTGCCCTCGCCCTACGCCGCGCTGCTCGCGCGCACGCCGCTGACCCAGCACGAGCTGCGGGTGGAGGGGGTGCCGGTCTCCTGGTGGGAGTACGGCGAGCCGGGGAACGGCCCGACGCTGCTGTTCGTGCACGGCTTCCGCGGGGACCACCACGGCCTCGAGCCGGTGATCGCCCACCTGCCCGGCGTGCACATCATCGCCCCCGACCTGCCCGGCTTCGGGCTGTCCGCCCCGCTGCCCGGCGAGCACTCCATCGACGGGTACGCGACGTGGCTCCGCGCGTTCGCCGACGCGCTCGGCCTCGACGCGACGACGATCGTGCTCGGGCACTCGTTCGGCACCATCGTGGTCGCCGCCGCGCTCGCGGCGGGGCTGCCCGCCGCCCGCGCGATCCTCGTCAACCCGATCGCCGCGCCCGCGCTCGCCGGCCCCAACGCGCTCGGCACCCGGCTCGCGTCGCTCTACTACCGGGTGGGGGAGGCGCTGCCCGAGCGGCTCGGGGGCGCCCTGCTGAAGAACCGGCTCGTCGTGCGCGGCTCGTCCATCGTGCTCGCGAAGACGCGCGACCCGCGGCTGCGCCGCTGGATCCACAACCAGCACGACCGCTACTTCTCCGGCTACGCGAACCGCCGCGTCGTGCTCGAGGCGTTCCGCGCCTCCGTCACCCACGACGTGACCGAGTACGCCGATCGCATCCCCGTGCCGGTGCACCTCGTGGCCGCCGAGCACGACGACATCACGTTCGTGAAGGACGTCGAGGCGCTCCAGCGGATGCTGCCCGGCTCCACCCTCACCGTGATCCCCGACGTCGGCCACCTCGTGCACTACGAGACCCCCGAGGCGGCCGCACGGGAGATCGCGCGGGTCGCCGGCGTGCCCGTGCCGTGACCGGCCCGCTCCGCCTCGTCATCGACTGCCGGTACATCCGCCGGGACGGCCGCCACGACGGCATCAGCCGGTACACGGCCGGCATCACCGCCGGGCTCGGCCGCCTCGTGCCGCTCACGATGCTCATCGACGACGAGCGGCAGCTCGCGCTGCTGCCCGACCTGCCGTGGGCCCGGACGCGTCCCGTCACCCATCCGCTCGAGCCGCTGATCCCGCGGGTGATCAACCGCCTGCGGCCGGACGTGGTGTTCTCGCCGATGCAGACCTCCGGATCGGTCGGGCGACGCTACGGGCTGGTCCTCACGCTGCACGACCTCATCTACTACCGCCATCGCACCCCGCCTGCGGAGTTCGCTTGGTGGGTGCGGCTGCTCTGGCGGGTCGCCTACCTCAGCTACCTCCCGCAGCGGATCCTCCTGTCCCGCGCGGACGAGGTCGTCACCGTCTCGCGGACCGTCGCGGCGGAGATCCGGCAGCACCGGCTCACGCGCCGCCCCGTGACGGTCGTGCCGAACGCCGCCGACACCGAGCCGCTGCCGGAGGCGGCGCCCGGCCCGCGGGAGCGGTCGCTCGTCTACATGGGCGCGTTCATCGGCTACAAGGACGTCGCGACCCTCGTCCGTGCGGCCGCGCTGCTGCCGGGCTGGACCCTGCACCTCGCGAGCCGCATCGCGCCGGCCGAGCGGGCGGAGCTCGAACGGGTCGCCGCGGAGGCGGGCGGTGCGGCGCTCGTCTTCCACGACGGGGTCGACGACGCCGAGTACGCCGCCCTGCTCGACTCGGCGACCGCCCTCGTGTCCGCGTCCCGCGACGAGGGCTTCGGCATCCCCGTCGTAGAGGCCATGACCCGCGGCGTGCCGGTGGTGCTCTCCGACATCCCGATCTTCCGCGAGGTCGGCGGCGGCGCGGCGCTCTACGCCCGGGTCGGCGACCCCGCCTCGTTCGCCGCGGCGATCCGCCGTCTCGCGGACCAGGGGGAGTGGCGGCGGCGCTCCGTCACCGCGCTCGCCCACGTCGCCACCTACAGCTGGGACGCCTCGGCCGCGCGGCTGCTCCCCGTGCTGCAGCGCGTCGCCGCCGCCCGCCACCGCTGAGCGCTCGTGGGCCGGTTCGGCGGGCGGCGGGCGCGCCCCGGCTCAGTCGGCGGTGCGCACCGGCTCCTCGGCCGGCAGCAGGTCCTCCGACCAGGGGCGGCCCGCGAAGGTGATCAGGCGGATGCGGCCGTCCTCGATCCGGAACGCGTGGTCGGAGCCGTTCTCGATCCGCACCCCGCGCTCCGGCCACGTCCACCGCGTCGCGTCCCGGACGAGCGAGCCGATCACGCCGCCGTGGCTGACGACGAGCAGCCGCCGGCCCGGGTGGCGCTCCGCGAGGGCGAGCAGGGCCGGCTTCGCGCGCTCGAGCACCGCCTCCCGCGACTCGCGGGCCGCGAGGACGCCGTCGAACCGGCGGTCGAGCTCCTCGCCGGTGAGGCCCTCCGCCGCGCCGTAGTCCCGCTCGACGAGGGCCTCGACGAGCTCCGGGCCCGGCAGGCCGACCTCCGCGGCGATGATCTCGGCGGTCTCCGCGGCGCGGGACAGGGGGCTCGCGACGATGCCGTCCCAGCGCTGCTCCCGGAGGCGGCGCCCCGCCGCGCGCGCCTGCCGGCGCCCGGTCTCGTTCAGGGGGATGTCGGTGCGGCCCTGCACCCGACCGAGCCGGTTCCACTCGGTCTCACCGTGGCGGACGAGGACGAGGTCGGTCATGGCGCTCCAGGGCTCGAGAGGGCGGGACCGGCGACGCGCGTCAGGCGGCGAGGGAGGCGCTGAGCGCCGTCAGGGTCTCGGTGGTCCCGCCGTCGATCTTAACGGCGGCCACCTTGTCGCCCTTGGTCTCGCCCCGGTTCACGATCACGATCGGGATGCGCCGGCGCCGCGGCTGCTCGAGCAGGCGGATGCCGCGGTTAACCGCGAGCGAGGAGCCCGCGACGAGCAGCGCGTCCGCGGTGCGGACGAGGGCGCTCGCCTCGATGAAGCGCTCGGTCGGCACGAACTCGCCGAAGAACACCACGTCGGGCTTCAGGACGCCGCCGCAGACCGTGCAGTCCGGGACGACGAAGTCGGTGACGTCGCCCACCTCCGCGTCGCCGTCCGGGTTCAGGGCGCCGACGGCGCCCCGCTCCACGAACCAGCCGTTGGCCGCCTCGATCCGCTCGGCGATGCTGGAGCGGGCGAACGACTGCCCGCAGTCGAGGCAGAGCACGCGATGGACCGAGCCGTGCACCTCGACGATGCGGCGGGAGCCCGCCTTCGCGTGCAGGCCGTCGACGTTCTGGGTGATGACGCCGTTGACGTGACCTGCGGCCTCCAGGGACGCGAGCGCCCGATGGCCCTCGTTCGGCTCGGCCGCGACGAACCGGCTCCAGCCGAGGTAGCTGCCCGCCCAGTACCGCTGCCGGAACGCCACGCCCGACAGGAACTGCTGGATCGTCATCGGGTTGCGCGGCTTCGCGCCGTTGCCCCGGTAGTCGGGGATCCCGGAGTCCGTGCTGACGCCCGCGCCGGTGAGCACGGCGATGCGGCCGCCGAGCAGCGGGAGGGCCGCCTCCAGGCCCTCCGGCGCGGCCGCGGGGGCCCCGGCCGCGGCCGTCCCCGAGGTCAGGCTCATGGCGGGCAGCATAATCGGGCGAGTTCTCCGCCAGCCCCCGTCCGGAAGGAGGCCGCCGTGCGCGTGCTGCCGCTGCCGCCAGAAGGCCTCGCCGACCCCGCCCTCGACGACTTCGTGCGTCTCACCGACGTCGCCCTCCGGCGCCGCCTCGAGCCCGCCGGCGGCCTCTACCTCGCCGAGTCGACGAAGGTGATCGAGCGGGCGCTCGCCGCGGGGCACCGTCCGCGGGCGCTGCTCGCCCGAGCGGAATGGCTGCCGCAGCTCGAGGCCGCGCTCGAGCCGTTCCCCGACGTGCCCGTGTACATCGGCGGCGACGACGCCCTCACGGCGATGACCGGGTTCCACCTGCACCGCGGCGCGCTCGCCTCGATGCACCGCCCCGACCTGCCCGACCCCGCGGACCTGCTGCGCGGCGCCCGCCGGGTGCTCGTGCTCGAGGACGTGGTCGACCACACGAACGTCGGCGCCGCCTTCCGCAGCGCCGCGGCCCTCGGGGTCGACGCCGTGCTCGTCACCCCGCGCTGCGCGGATCCGCTCTACCGGCGCAGCGTGCGGGTGAGCATGGGCACGGTGCTGCAGGTGCCGTGGACCCGGCTGCCGGAATGGCGCACGGCCGCACCGCTGCTCCACGACGCCGGCTTCACGATCGCCGCGCTCGCCCTCGCCGACGACGCGATCGACCTCGACGCGCTCGAGGCGGACCCGCCGGAGCGGCTCGCGCTCGTGCTCGGCACGGAGGGGGACGGCCTCAGCCGCGCGGCGCTGGCGGTGGCCGACCGGACGGTCCGGATCCCGATGCTGCACGGCGTCGACTCGCTGAACGTGGCGGCCGCGGCGGCCGTCGCGCTCTGGGCGACACGCGTGCGCTGACCCCCATCCGGGGGGTCGGGGCGTCCGTTCCGTATCCTTCTGCGGTGCCGAACGACGATCAGCCGAACTTCGGGCTGCGCCGATTCGTCGTCGGGGCCCTGACGGTCTTCATCCTCGTCGTCGCGATCGGGGTGCCCACCGCGATCCTCGCGCCCGTGCCCACGGCCGACGCGAGCGTCTCCACCGCCGCGCCGACCACGACGCCGGCGGCCCACCCGCGCTTCCCGTCGTTCGGTGACGGCGCCGTCGGTGCGATCGGCCTGCCCGGCGTGCTCGCCACGTCCGGCAGCCAGAAGCCCCACTCGATCGCGAGCATCACGAAGGTCGTCACGATGCTCGTCGTGCTCCAGAAGAAGCCGCTGACGGGCTCGCAGGAGGGCCCGACCATCACCTTCACCGCGCGGGACGTCGGCTACTACGAGGACGTGATCGCGCAGGACGGCTCCAACGCGCCGGTGCAGG
>JBQCCU010000459.1:0-5920 GCA_051961935.1 Amnibacterium sp.
GGCCTCCCTAAGAGGCCCATATGAAGCACCGCCCGGACTGGCGAGCGGTCTGCAGCGTGCTCGCGCGTCGGTCGGGTCTCGCTAGGCGCGGGCGCGGGCGCGGGGGACGAGGCGCTCCAGCTGCGTCACGTGCCGCGGCTCGAGCTCCTCGAGCGAGTGCGCGCCGAGCAGCTTCATGGTGCGGATGATCTGATCCGCGAGGATCGCGATGGCCCGGTCGACGCCCGCACGACCGCCCGCCATGAGGCCGTAGAGGTAGGCGCGGCCGACGAGGGTGAACCGCGCGCCGAGCGCGATCGACGCGACGATGTCGGCGCCGTTCATGATGCCCGTGTCGACGAGCACCTCGAGGTCCTTCCCGACCTCCCTGACCACGTCGGGCAGCAGGTGGAAGGGGATCGGCGCGCGGTCGAGCTGCCGCCCGCCGTGGTTCGACAGCACGATGCCGTCGACGCCGAAGTCCGCGAACCGCTTCGCGTCCTCGACGCTCTGCACGCCCTTGATCGCCAGCTTCCCGGGCCACAGCTCCCGGATCACCTTCAGGTCCTCGAAGCTGATCGTCGGATCCATCGCGAGGTCGAGCAGGTCCCCCACCGTGCCGCCGGTGGAGGTGAGGGACGCGAACTCCAGCTTCGGCGTCGTGAGGAAGTCGATCCACCACCACGGACGCGGTGCCGCGTCGAGCAGCGTGCGGAGGGTCAGCTGGGGCGGGATGGAGAAGCCGTTCCGCCGGTCCCGCAGCCGCGCACCGGCCACCGGGGTGTCGACGGTGAAGAAGAGGGTGTCGTAGCCGGCCTTCGCGGCCCGCTCCACGAGGCCGTAGGAGATCTCGCGCTGCCGCATCACGTACAGCTGGAACCAGCTGCGGCCGCCGCGGTTCGCGTCCTGGACGTGCTCGATCGAGGTCGTGCCGAGGGTCGAGAGGGTGAAGGGGATGCCGGCGGCGTTCGCCGCGCCCGCGCCGGCGGTCTCGCCCTCGGTCTGCATGAGGCGGGTGAACCCGGTCGGCGCGATGCCGAACGGCAGCGCGGACGGCCCCCCGAACACGGTCGCGGCGGTGTCCACCTTCGCGACGTCGCGGAGCACCTGCGGGTGGAACTCCACGTCCTCGAACGCCTGCCTGGCACGGGCGATCGAGATCTCTGCCTCCGCGGAGCCGTCCGTGTAGTCGAACGCCGCCTTCGGGGTGCGGCGCTTCGCGATCCGGCGCAGGTCCTCGATCGTGAGCGCCGCCTCGAGCCGCGCCTTCTTGCGGTCGAGCTCGGGCTTCTTGAACTGCAGGTACTCGAAGACCTCGACAGGCTTCGGGAGCTGGCGCTGCACCATGGTCAATCCTTCGCGTCGGGGCGGCTGCGCGCAGCGTAGGCGCGGAGGGGGAACGAGGCGGCGACGACGCCACGGAGGGACTCGAGGTCGCCGGTGAGCAGCCCGTGGGTGCGGGCCTGGACGAGGAGGTTGCCGCTCGCCGTCGCCTCGACGGGGCCGGCGACCACCGGCAGGCCGCAGGCGTCGGCGGTGAGCCGGCAGAGCAGCTCGTTCTGCGCGCCACCGCCCACGATGTGCACGGTGCGGATGGTGCGGCCCGTGAGCCGCTCGATGTCGCGCACGGCGTCCGCGTAGGCGTTCGCGAGGCTCTGCAGCACGCTGCGCACGAGCTCCCCGACGGTGGCGGGGGGCCGCGCGCCCCGCTCCCTGAGCAGCGCCTCGATGCGGGCGGGCATGTCACCAGGGGCGAGCAGGCGCGGGTCGTTCGCGTCGAACACCGGCACGTCCGCCGGGGCGTCCGCCGCCTGGGCGAGCAGGTGCTCGAGGTCCTGCCGCTCGCCGGCCTTCGCCCACGACCGGATCGACTCGGACAGCAGCCAGAGCCCCATCACGTTCTTCAGGAACCGGATGCGGCCGTCAACGCCGCCCTCGTTCGTGAAGCCGGCGGTGCGGGCCGCCTCCGTCAGCACCGGGGACGGCAGCTCGGTGCCGACCAGGGACCAGGTGCCGCAGGAGATGTAGGCGGCGTCGTCGCCGGTGGAGGGGACGCCGACGACGGCCGAGGCGGTGTCGTGCGAGCCCACCGTCGTGAACGGGACGCCGTGCCGGATCCCGAACTCCTCCCGCATCAGCGGCGTGACCTCGCCGAGCACCTCCCCGGGCTCGACGATGGGCGGCAGCAGGTCGTAGCGCAGGCCGAGGCGGGACAGCAGCTCGGTGTCCCACTCGCTGCCGCCGGCGGGCACGAGGCCCGTGGTCGACGCGTTCGTGCGCTCGGCGACCATCCGTCCGGTGGCCCACCAGCCGATCAGGTCGGGGATGAGCAGCAGGCCGTCGGCCACCTCGAGGGCCCCGGACGCGGCGGAGGCCGCGAGCTGGAACACGGTGTTGAAGGGCAGGTGCTGCAGGCCGTTGCGCGAGAAGAGCTCCGCCGCGGAGATCTCGGCGTGCACCGCCAGCACCCCCTGCTCGGTCCGGGCGTCGCGGTAGTGGTACGGGTTGCCGATCATCCGGTCCCCGAGCAGCAGCGCGTAGTCCACCGCCCAGGCGTCGACCGCCGCGCCGACCAGCTCCGGCTCCTCCCGCGAGGCGGCGCCGAGCCCGTTCATCGCCGCCGAGTAGAGCGCGAGGACGTCCCAGTGCAGGCCGTCGGGGAGGCGCACGGGCGTGTTCGGGAAGCGGGCGACGGTCCGCATCCGCATCCGGCCGCCCTCGACGCCGCCGAGGATCACCCGCCCGCTCGTGGCCCCGAGGTCCACGGCGGCGACGGTCTTCACGGGCGCGCTCCGACGGATGCACGCCCGACGGATGCACGAACGACGGAGAAGTGGGCGCTCCGCGACCGCTCCATGCGGATCCGGGGCCCGTCTCCGCGAGAAGTCCGTCGTTCGTGCATGGGCGGGCGCCTCACCGCAGGAAGGCGGCCGCGACGCCCGCGTCGACCGGGATGTGCAGGCCCGTCGTGTGGCTGAGGTCGGGTCCGGTGAGCACCGCCACCGCGTTCGCGACGGTTTCCGGCAGCACCTCGCGCTTCAGGATGGTCCGCTGCGCGTAGAACCGCCCGAGGTCCTCCTCGGGGATGCCGTACGTCTTGGCGCGGTTCGCGCCCCAGCCCGACGCGAAGATGCCGGAGCCGCGCACGACGCCGTCGGGGTTGATGCCGTTCACCTTCACACCGTGCTCCCCGAGCTCCACCGCGAGCAAGCGCACCTGGTGCGCCTGGTCCGCCTTGGTGGCCGAGTAGGCGATGTTGTTCGGGCCGGCGAAGACGGAGTTCTTGCTCGAGATGTAGATCACGTCGCCGCCCATGCCCTGCTCGATGAGCACCTTCGCGGCGGCCTTCGAGACGAGGAAGGAGCCCTTCGCCATGACGTCGTGCTGGAGGTCCCAGTCCGCGGCGGTCGTCTCGAGCAGCGGCTTCGAGAGCGAGAGGCCCGCGTTGTTCACCACCAGGTCGAGGCCGCCGAACGCGAGCACCGCGGCGTCGACCGCGGCCTGCACCTGCGCCTCGTCGGTGACGTCCGCGGCGACGCCGATGGCGACGTCGCTGCTGCCGAGCTCCGCCGCGGCGGCCTGCGCCTTGCCGAGGTCGAGGTCCGCGATCACGACGCAGGCGCCGTCGGCCGCGAGCCGGGTGGCGATCGCCCTGCCGATGCCGCTCGCCGCACCCGTCACGAGCGCGATGCGCGTCGCGTGCGACTTCGCCTTCGGCAGCCGCTGGAGCTTCGCCTCCTCGAGCGCCCAGTACTCGATCCGGAACTTCTCCGCCTCGTCGATCGGCGCGTACGTGGAGACCGCCTCGGCTCCGCGCATCACGTTGATCGCGTTGACGTAGAACTCGCCGGCGACGCGGGCGGTCTGCGCGTTCGCGCCGTAGCTGAACATGCCGACGCCCGGCACGAGCACGATCGCCGGGTCCGCGCCGCGGATGGCGGGCGAGTCGGCGGTCGCGTGCCGGTCGTAGTAGGCCTGGTAGTCGGCGCGGTAGGCCTCGTGCAGCTCCTTCAGCCGGGCGATCTGCTCCTCGGCGCTCGCGGTCGCCGGGAGGTCGAGCACGAGCGGCTTCACCTTCGTGCGCAGGAAGTGGTCGGGGCAGCTCGTGCCGAGCGCCGCGAGCCGGGGGTGCTCCGTCCGCGCGAGGAAGTCGAGCACCTCCGCCGAGTCGGTGAACCGGCCGACCATCGGACGGTCGTGGGAGGCGAGGCCGCGGATGGTGGGCGCGAGCGCCACCGCGCGGGCGCGGCGCTCCGACTCCGGCAGCGGCTCGTAGCCGGGCAGCACGGGGCCGAACGGCTCGGGCCGACCGTGCTCGGCGAGGTACGCCTCGGCGGTGCGGATGATCCAGCGGCTGTTCGCCTCCGCCTCCTCGCTCGTGTCGCCCCACGCGGTGATGCCGTGGCCGCCGAGGATCGTGCCGATCGCCTGCGGGTTCGCCCGCTGGATCGCCGCGATGTCGAGGCCCAGCTGGAAGCCCGGGCGCCGCCAGGGCACCCAGGCGACCCGGTCGCCGAAGATCTCGCGCGTGAGCCGCTCGCCGTCCGCCGCCGTCGCGATCGCGATCCCCGAGTCGGGGTGGAGGTGGTCCACGTGCGCGGCGTCGACGAGGCCGTGCATCGCGGTGTCGATCGACGGCGCGGCGCCGCCCTTGCCGAAGAGGGTGTGGTCGAACGCGGCGACCATCTCGTCCTCGCGCTCCTCGCCGGGGTAGACCTGCTGCAGCGCGCGGAGGCGGTCGAGCCGCAGCACCGCGAGCCCCGCCTCGGCGAGCGTGCCGAGGTCACCGCCGGATCCCTTCACCCAGAGCAGCGGGGTCGGCTCGCCCGTCACGGGGTCGATCTCGGTGCCCTTCGCCGACGTGTTGCCGCCGGCGTAGTTCGTGTTCCTCGGATCCGCGCCGAGACGGTTCGAGCGCGCGATCAGCGCGGCGACGGTGGGGTTGGTCATCGGTTCCGGCTCCTGGTCGTGGTGGCGGGTCGGACGGGGGCACCGCTCGGCGGCGCTACCGGGGGCGGCGGACGACCCGGTGGACCGGGCCTCTTCGCCTCATGCGCCCCATCCCGCCTGGTTCCCGCCGACGCGATCCGCCTCGATCCGCTCCTGGTAGCCGGATCCGGCGTAGGCGGCCATGGGGTCGGCCGGCAGGCCGCGGGAGGACCGCCACTCGGCGAGGTCCGGCCGCACGTCGCGGTAGAAGGCGTCCATGAGGACCGTGTTCGCGCCCAGCACGTCGCCGGCGCGCTGCGCCGCGTCGAGCGCCTCCCGGTCGAGCAGCAGCGCCCGCGCCGTCATCTCCTGCACGTTCAGCACGCTGCGGATCTGGCCCGGGATCTTCTTCTCGATGTTGTGGCACTGGTCGAGCATGAACGCGACGCCGCTGTCGGGGCCGTACCCGCCGCCCCGGATCACCTCGACGAGGATGCGGAACAGCTGGAAGGGATCCGCGGCGCCGACGATCAGGTCGTCGTCCGCGTAGAAGCGCGAGTTGAAGTCGAAGGAGCCGAGCTTCCCGAGCCGCAGCAGCTGCATGACGATGAACTCGATGTTCGTGCCGGGCGCGTGGTGGCCGGTGTCGAGGCAGACGAGCGCGCGCTCGCCGAGCGCCGCCACCTGGGCGTAGGACGTGCCCCAGTCGGGCACGTCCGTGTGGTAGAACGCCGGCTCGAAGAACTTGTACTCGAGCACCATCCGCTGCCCGTCGCCGATGGCCGCGTAGATCTCCTGCAGCGACTCCGTCAGCCGGTCCTGGCGCGAGCGCAGGTCGTCCTGGCCCGGATAGTTCGTGCCGTCGGCGAGCCAGATCTTCAGGTCCCGCGAGCCGGTCTCGCCCATGATCTCGATGCAGCGGAGGTGGTGGTCGATCGCCTTCCGCCGCACCCCGTCGTCCCGGGAGGCGAGGCTGCCGAGCTTGTAGGTCTCGTCCTGGAAGGTGTTCGAG
>JBQCCU010000460.1:0-2033 GCA_051961935.1 Amnibacterium sp.
GCGGTCGCGCTCGCCCTCGACCACCTCGCCGGGCTCGAGGACCCGATGCCGCTCGAGGTGTGCCGCACCGCGAAGCTGATGGGTTACGAGCCGGCGCTGCGGCGCATCCATCAGCCGCAGCACGACGGCGACTGGATGCAGGCGAAGCGCACGCTGCGCTTCCACGAGGCCTTCCTGCTGCAGACGGCCCTGCTGCAGCGCCGCGCGATCCGGGCGATGTTCGCGGCCACGCCGCGCCTGCCGCAGCCCGGTGGCCTGCTCGAGCGGTTCGACGCCGCGCTGCCCTTCGAGCTCACCGACGACCAGCGGCTCGTCGGGCACGAGATCCTCGCCGACCTCGCCGGTGAGGCGCCCATGCACCGGCTGCTGCAGGGCGAGGTGGCGTCCGGCAAGACCCTCGTGGCCCTGAGGGCGATGCTCGCGGTGGCCGAGTCCGGCGGCCAGTCGGCCCTCCTGGCCCCCACCGAGGTGCTCGCCGCGCAGCACCTCCGTTCGATAGCCGCGTCGCTCGGCCCCGACCTCGCCGCCGAGCTGATGCCCACCCTCGTCACCGGGCAGATGCCGGCGGCAGAGCGGCGCAAGGCGGCGCTCCGCCTCGTCACCGGGCAGGCACGGATCGTGGTCGGCACGCACGCGCTGCTGTCCGAGTCGACGGAGTTCTACGACCTCGGCCTCGTCGTCGTGGACGAGCAGCACCGGTTCGGCGTCGAGCAGCGGGAGCTGCTCCGTCGCAAGGGCAGCGCGCCGCACACCCTCGTCATGACGGCGACGCCCATCCCGCGCACGGTCGCCATGACCGTGTTCGGGGACCTGGAGACGTCCACCATCCGCAGCCTGCCCAAGGGCCGCGCGCCGATCGAGTCCCACGTCGTGCCGCTCGCCGAGCGGCCGCACTGGATCGAGCGCGTCTGGCGGCGGGCGGGGGAGGAGGTCGCCCTCGGCCGGCAGGGGTACGTGATCTGCCCCGCGATCGGCGCCGACGAGGAGGAGGGCGACCTGCTCCCGGCCGACGACGAGACGGCCCCGCGGGTCACGGTCGCCGGCACGCTGAAGGACCTCCGCGGCCACCCGGCGCTCGCGGGGCGCCGCGTCGAGGCCCTGACCGGTCGGATGAGCGGCGACGAGAAGGACCGCGTCATGCGCGAGTTCGCGGCCGGCGCGATCGACGTGCTCGTCGCCACGACGGTCGTCGAGGTCGGCGTCGACGTGGCGAACGCGACCTTCATGGTCGTGCTCGACGCGGACCGGTTCGGCGTCTCGCAGCTGCATCAGCTCCGGGGGCGCGTCGGCCGGGGCGGCCTGCCGGGCCTCTGCCTGCTCGTCACGTCCGCGCCGGAGGGCACGCTCGGGCACGAGCGGGTCACCACGGTCGCGGCGACGACGGACGGGTTCGAGCTCGCCCAGGCGGACCTCGAGCTGCGGCGCGAGGGCGACGTGCTCGGCGCCAACCAGTCGGGGGCGAAGTCGCAGCTGAAGCTGCTGCGCGTCACCCGGGACGGCGACATCATCCAGGCGGCGCGCGACGCCTCCGCGGCGCTGCTCGAGTCCGACCCGGCGCTCGAGGCGTACCCGGCGCTCCGCGCGGCGATCGAGCGCAGCAGCGACGAGGACGCCCGCGCCTTCCTCGACAAGAGCTGACGGATCCCTTCGGTAGGTTGTCGAATCGTGACCCGCGTCGCCGTGATCCCCGGTTCCTTCGACCCGGTCACCCTCGGGCATCTCGACATCGTGAAGCGCGCCGCGCCCCTCTTCGACCGGCTCCACGTGCTCGTCACGCACAACCCGGGCAAGGCCGCCCTGCTGCCGTTCACCCAGCGGGTGAGCCTCCTGCAGCAGTCGATCCAGGACGCGGGCATCGAGGGCGACGTCGTCGTCGAGTCGTGGAGCGTCGGCCTGCTCGTCGACTACTGCGTCGAGGTCGGGGCGCAGGTGCTCGTCAAGGGCATCCGCTCGGCGACCGACACCGAGTACGAGACCCCGATGGCGATGGTCAACCGCGACCTCGCGGGCATCGAGACGCTGTTCCTGATCGG
>JBQCCU010000461.1:0-3247 GCA_051961935.1 Amnibacterium sp.
CCGGTAGCCGTCCCAGGCGGAGGGGCCCGCGATCGTGCCGCGTCGCGTCGCGTCGACCCACCGCTGCACCTCGGTGTCGTAGGCGTCGGCGAACCGGGTGGTGTAGTCGCGGTGCTCGGCGACGCCGCTCACCCCGTCCTGCGTGCGCCTGAGCCCGGGGGTCCGGCCGATCTCGGCGATCCCGCGCTCGAACACCGCCTCGGTGCGCACCTGGTACCCGAACGCGGCGTTGACGCTGATCTCCACGTCGGCGAGCACCCCGTCCGCGAGCTCCAGCAGCACGACCTGCGGGTCGTCGAAGCGGGAGGCGCGGTTCCGCCGGCCGCGACGCACCTCGATCGCCGCGAGCGCCGATCCGGCCAGCCAGGGCACCACGTCGAGCTCGTGCACGACCGAGTCGGTGATCATCATCGGCTCGGTGTAGGTGGCCGCGACGGCGGCGTTGCGGTGCACGCAGTGGAGCAGCAGCAGCGCGCCCGCGTCGCCGGACGTCACGAGGTCGCGGAGTGCCGCGTACTCGGCGTCGAAGCGGCGCATGAAGCCGACCTGGATCCGCGGTGCCGCGAGGCGCTGCTCGGCGGCGAGCACCTCCAGCGCGTCCTCGACGTCGGGGGTGAGCGGCTTCTCGCAGAGCACGGGCAGCCCGGCCGCGAGCGCCGGCAGCAGGACGGGCTTGTGGAAGGGGCCCGGCGTCGCGATCAGCACCGCATCGATGCCGCCGGCGTCCAGCGCGTCCTCGAAGCGGCGGTGGGCGACCGCCCCCGGCGCGAGCGCCACCGCCGCGGCCGCCCGCCCCTCGTCGGGCTCGACGACCGCCGCGACCACCGCGCCGCGGGTGCGGGTCGCCAGCCGGCGCACGTGGTCGGTGCCCATGATCCCCGCGCCGACCACCGCGACCCGCAGCGGCTCCGTCCCCTCGCTCATGCCGCCAGCAGCTCCTTCAGCCGTTCGATGTTCCGGATCTGGTCCGCCTCGAGCACCGCGGCGCTCGTGTCCGGGCCGGGCAGCACGTCCTGCTCGATCACGATCCAGCCGTCGTACCCGTCCGCCACGATCGCGCGGACGATGCCGGCGACGTCGAGGTCGCCGTCGCCGAGCGCCACGAAGCCCCGCGACGCCCACACCTCGACCATCGATCCGCGGCGCGCCTGCACGGCGCGGATCACCGCGAGGTCCGCGTCCTTCAGGTGGACGTGGTCGATCCGTGCCGACCAGCGCCGCCAGCCCTCGAGCGGATCCCCGCCGCCGAGCAGCAGGTGGCCGGTGTCGAAGGTGAGCCCGACGTCGGTGGCGTCCAGGAAGGCGTCGATCTCGTCCGGGGTCTCCACGTAGGTGCCGACGTGGTGGTGGAAGGTGGGCTCGAAGCCCGCCGCGCGGACGTGGGCGGCCGCCCGCTTCACGTTCGCGGCGATGGCCGCGAGCCGCCGCCCGGTCAGGGACAGCCCGGCGCCGCCGCCCGGATTGGCGCGCCGCGTCGCGTCGCCCGCGTCCGCGAGGGTCGGCTTCGCCCGCCGCCGGCCGCTCCCGGCGTCGGCGAAGACGGCGAGCGCGTCGTCGAGGGCAGGCAGCGTGGCGGCGAAGGCGTCGTCGTCGCTGAACGGCAGGTCGATCCAGCCGCCGCAGAGGGCGAGCCCGGACCTGCTCAGCCGCTCCCGCAGCACGCTCCCCCGCCCGAGGAAGCCGACCGGGCCGAGGTCGACGCCCGTGTAGCCCGCCGCGGCGAGCACGTCGAGCACGCGCTCGGGCCCGGGCAGGTGCGCCATGGCGGCCGGATCGGTCAGCTCGAACACGCCGAAGCTCACCGGTGCACCTGCGATGTCGATGCTCACGCCCCTGCCACTCCTCTCAGCCGAGGAGCGGCCGCTGCCGCTCCCGCTCCTGCTCGTACCCGGCGCGCGCACGGGCGGTCGACGGCAGCGTCGACACCGCGGCGACCGGCACGTCCCACCAGCCCTCCCCGTCCGGCCCGTACACCAGCGGATCGCTCGGCACGTGGATGAGCGTCGTCCGGTCCGACGCCTTCGCGGTCACGACCGCCGCGGCGAGGTCCCGCATCGCGTCGGGGCCCGGCGCGACCTCGATCACGGGGACGCCGTAGCTGCGGGCGTTGGCGGCGAGGTCGACGGGCAGGCGCTCCTCCCGCTGGAGGTCGGGCGCGGTCGCGTCCCGGTAGCGGTAGGCGGTGCCGAAGCGGTCGGTGCCGACCGTCTCCGACAGGTGGCCGATCGAGGCGTAGCCGTGGTTCTGGATCAGCACCACGACGACCTTGATCCCCTCCGCCACCGCCGTGACGAGCTCGGTGTGCAGCATCAGGTACGAGCCGTCGCCGACGAGCACGATCACGTCCCGGTCGGGGGCGGCGCGGCGCACGCCGAGGCCCCCCGCGATCTCGTAGCCCATGCAGGAGAAGGCGTACTCGACGTGGTAGCCGAGGCTGTCCCGCACCCGCCAGAGCTTGTGGAGGTCACCGGGCAGCGACCCGGCCGCCTGCACGACCACGTCCCGCGGGTCGGTCACGGCCTGCACCGCACCGATGATCTCCGGCTGCCCCGGCAGCGCGGCGCCGGTCGGCGCGAGGGCCGCGTCGACGACGGCGTCCCACTCGCGCTTCAGCTCGGCCCCGCGGGCCGCGTAGCCGGCGGAGACCCGCAGCCCCGCCTCCGCGAGCGCCGCGAGGGCCTCGCGGGCGTCGGCGACGACGGGCAGCCGGCTGCCGTGCTTGTAGGCGTCGACCGCCGCCACGTTGACGTTCACGAACCGCACGCCCTCGTGCTGGAAGGCGGTGCGGCTGGCGGTCGTGAAGTCGCTGAACCGGGTGCCGATCCCGAGCACCACGTCCGCCTCGGCGGCGATCCGGTTCGCCGCCGCCGTGCCGGTCGCGCCGATGCCGCCGAGGTGCTGCGGGTGCTCCCAGTGCAGGGCCCCGCCACCCGCCTGGGTGGTCGCGACGGGGATGCCGGATGCGGCGGCGAAGGCGGCGAGCGCCTCCTCGGCACCGGAGTACAGCACGCCGCCGCCGGCGACGATCAGGGGACGTTCCGCCGTCCGCAGCGCCTCGACCGCCCGGGCGAGCGCGCCGCGCTCGGGCAGCGGCCGGCGCACGTGCCACTCGCGCGGCTCGAGGAACGCCTCCGGCACCTGCAGGGCCTCGGCCTGCACGTCCTCCGGCAGCGCGATCGTCACCGCGCCCGTCTCGGCGGGATCCGTGAGCACGCGCATCGCGGCGAGCGCGACCGAGAACAGCTGC
>JBQCCU010000462.1:0-3365 GCA_051961935.1 Amnibacterium sp.
CATCCACGTCCTGCGGGTTGTACTTCCACTGCTTGTCGCGGCGGTCGAGCCGCCTCGCGAGCCGCTTCTTCTGCTCGTCCCGCGAGATGTGCAGCATGACCTTCACGATCGCGGTACCGGACGCGACGACCTCCCGCTCGAAGTCCTGGATCTGCCCGTACCGCTGCTCGATCACCTCCGGCGCGGCGAGGCCGTGCACGCGCGCGATGAGCACGTCCTCGTAGTGGGAGCGGTCGAAGACGCCGATCATGCCCGGCGCGGGCAGCTGCGCCCGGATGCGCCAGAGGAAGTCGTGGGCCCGCTCCTCCGACGTCGGGGCCTTGAAGGCGTGGAGGTGCACGCCCTGCGGATCGACCTCGCCGATGACGTGGCGCAGGATCCCGCCCTTCCCGGCGGTGTCCATCGCCTGCAGCACGAGCAGCAGCGACCGCGTCCCGCCCTCCTTGCCGTCCGCGTAGAGCCGCTCCTGCAGGTCGGCGAGCTCGTCCACGTGGAGGGCGCGCTTGCGCGCCGCGTCCTTGCGGCCGCCCGTGATGCCCGGCGTCGCGTCGGGGTCGATGTCCGCGAGGTGCAGGTCGGCGCCGACCGGCGTGGCTCCACTCATGACCGCATGCTAGGCACCCCGGCTCAACCGAGCAGGTACGCGTCGACCAGCAGGCTGCCGCGGACGTCGCGCATCCGGTCGAGCACCCGGTCGACGAGGCGCCCGGAGACCCCCGCCGCCTCGACGTCGAACGGGCCGAGCGGCGCCAGCCTGCCGGTGCGGATGCGGATGACCTCCCAGCCGGCCTGCCGCAGCAGCCGGTCCTTGCGGGCGTCGACGGCCTCGCGGCGGCCGACGTGCTCGAGCCCGTGGCGGCCCGTCGTGTCGTACTCGATCGCGATGCGGAGATCGCCGAGCACCAGGTCGGGCCACGCCTCGCGGTGGTCGAAGAACGGCTGCCCGAGGCGCACGGCGTTCTGGGCGGGGTCGAAGGCGATCCGCTCGGCGAGCGCCGCGCGCAGCGACCCCTCCGCGGCGGATGCGGGCGCGGGCGCGCAGACGCTCACGAAGGGCTCGCCGACCGGCAGCGCGGGGGTCTTCGGGCAGAGCTCGCGCGGGCGGGCGGGCGGACGCGTCGGGCGTGGAGCCGCTGCCGGCGGGGCGGGCGCCTCGGGCGCCCCGCGGGCGATCTGCGGCCGCATCGGCAGCGCGCGCGGTGCGCGCCCGTGCGCGAGGTCGGAGCAGGTGGGGCACCAGGTGGAGCGGCGCCGCTCGCGGCCGGGGCGCATCCGCTGCTCCTCCGGCGTCGCGATGAAGCGGTGGCCCGCGTCGCACTCCCAGAGCAGCCACACGTCCGCGGCGAGCGGCACCTGGCTGAGGGCGATGCCGCGGTTGAGGTCGGGGTGGTACTGCTTCACGAGCACGGGGTAGCGGGCCCACTGCTCGCGGTAGGTGCCGACGGCGTAGGGCTCGAGCCGCCCGGTGGAGGCGCGACGGCGCTCCCACCACGCGTCGACGGGCTCCGGCATGCGCGGCACGATACGTCCGGCCACCGTCACCCGACGGGCCGGTCCGGGCAGGACGGGCGTTCTCGGCGGCCCGGTCGCGCCCGAAGCGGCCCGCTTGCCGATGTCGGTTCCGGCGGGTTGCATGGCGGGATGAGCGACGCCCTCCTGAAGCCCCGCGCCCTGCAGCCCGGCGACACGGTCGCCGTGGCCGCGCTCTCCGGCGGCCTCGAGGAAGGCGAGGCGGAGGCGTACGAGGCCGGGGTGCGGGAGCTGCACGACGCCGGGTTCACCGTGCAGATCTCCCCGCTCGTCGAGCTCGGACGGCACGACTGGTGGTCGGCGGCGCGACCGGCGCAGATCGCGGAGGAGCTGAACCGGTTGCTGCGCGACCCGGAGGTGCGGGCGGTGTTCGCGCTCACCGGCGGCCGCACGACCCTGTCCTACCTCGACCTCGTGGACCTCGACGCCGTGCGCGCCGACCCGAAGCCGGTTCTCGGCTTCAGCGACATCGGTTCCCTCGAGCTGCCCCTGTTCGCCCGCACCGGGCTCGTGTCGGTGTACGGCGACCTCGTCACCCACGGCTTCGGCTACCGGCACGAGCTCGAGCCGGGCGTCCGCTCGGCCCTCGCGGAGGCCTACCGGCGGGTGCTCACCGATCCGGCCGGGCCGATCCCCCTGCCGACCGCCGATCCGTGGACGACCTGGCGGGGCGGCCGGGCCGAGGGGCCGCTGATCGGCGGCCTGCTGAACCGCATCGTCCGGCTGCAGGGCACCCCGTTCGCGCTGCCGCTCGAGCGGTTCGACGGGGCGATCCTGTTCCTCGAGGAGGTGGGCACGGCCACCTCCGCCGTCTGGAACGACCTGCACGTGCTCCGGCTGGCGGGCGTGCTCGACCGGGTCGGGGGCGTGGTGTTCGGCCCGGTCGCCACGGTCGAGCGGACCGAGGGCGGCCCCGAGCTCGCCGAAGTGGTGCTCGACGTGCTCGGCGGGCGCGACGTGCCGGTGCTCGGCGACGTGAACATCGGTCACGAGCCACCGAACCTGCCGCTCCCGCTCGGCGTCCGCGCGGCGCTCGACGCGGACGCCCGCACCCTCACGCTGCTGGAGGGCGCCGTCCGCTAGCCGCGCTTGCCGATTTCCGACCTCGAACCGCCCGGATGAGGTCGGAAAGCGGCAAGTGGGCGCTGACGACGGGTCAGCCGGCGTCGCGGGCCTGGGCGGCCAGGGCGCGGTCGATGCGGGACAGGTTCTCCACCACGATGCGCCGGAGCGGCCCCGGCTCCGGATGCGCGTCGAGCCAGCGCCGGGACGCCGCGGCGAGGGTCGCATCGACCAGGGGCGCCGGGTAGAGCCCCCGGGCGAGCGCCTCGCCGATCGAGAAGTCCCGCGACGCCCACAGCCCCTCGATCCGCTCGAAGTACCGCTCGACGTACGGCGCGAGCAGCGCGGGGTCGAGCACGCGGCGGAAGCCGGCCGTCGTCGCGCGCACCTGCGCGTTCGGGAGCGCCGCCGAGTCGACGACGGACGCCCACGCCGCCGCCTTCGCCGCCGCGGTCGGCAGCGCCGCACCCGCCTCGAGGGCGGACTCGCGGCCCTTCGCCGTCGCGTCGCGCTGGAGCGCCGCGGCGATCTCCGGCTCCGCGGCGCGGCCACCGGCCACGAGCGCGATCAGCAGCCGCCACGACAGGTCGGTGTCGACCGCGAGGCCCGGCAGCGGTCCGCTGCCGTCGAGCAGCCCCTGCACGACGTCGAGCTGCGCGGGCGTGCGGGCGACCCGCGCGAACGAGGACGCGAGCTGGAACTGCGCATCCGAGCCGGGCTCCGCGGCGCGGGCGAGCGCGAGCAGCCCGTCGGCGAGCTCCTCGAGCGCCGCG
>JBQCCU010000463.1:0-7541 GCA_051961935.1 Amnibacterium sp.
GCGGCGGCCCTGTGGGGCGCGTACGCCGTGCGTCGTCAGCACCGCAGCGGCGTCCTGACCCAGCGGGTCCTGCTGATCGGCAGCCACCGACTGCTGCGGGAGCAGCGGAGCCGCCCGGCGCTCGCCAGGCTGGCCGAGGACGTCGCGGACCGGATCTGGCTCAGCACCAGGCGCGGGCTGGACTGCGACGTCGTCTGGCAGCTGCGCCGCGGCTTCCGGGCCGCGCTCCGCGATCTGGCCGCGCTCCGCCTCTGGCGCTACGACGCCGTCGTCGTCCTCACCCGGCCGGACCGGTCGGACGAGCACCGCCGTGCCGGCCGACTCTCGCGCCTGCGGCGGACGATCCTCGATCAGGTCCCGAGCACCACGCGCGTCCTCACCGTCGCGCTGGCGGACCCCGCCGCGGCGCATCCGCGGATCGGTCGCAGCGGCTTCTCGCCGTCCGCTGCCGCCGGGATCGTCCGCGGCTTGCGCCTGCCGCCGCTCGATCCGGCCCGGCGAGACACGCTCGAGCGGGACCTCGAGGACCCCGATCGTGAGACCGTCGTCGACGCGCTCCGCCTCACCGGGCGCGCGACCGACGAGCTCCTGCAGCGGCTCGTGGAGCAGGCCGGGGATCGGTTCATCGCCCGCTTCGCGGAGCTGAACGTCGTCGGTCGTGGCGCGCAGTGGTCGCTGGCCGCAGCCGGCCTCGACCGCGGCACCCGGTCCTCGGAGGGGTCGCTGTGCGACCTGTCGGTCCATCGGGCCGGACCGACCGTCATCGAGGACACCCTGCGGGAGATGCCGATCGACCGGATCCCCCGCCTGCCGGACGGGCGCCTGGTCCGGTTCTACGCGGGGCACCCGATCCAGTCGATCGAGGGCCACCACATCGGGGTGCTGTGCGTGTACGACGTCCGCCCGCACCGGGTCGGCAGCGAGGACGTCAGCGCGCTGCGCGATCTCGCCCTGCGCGCCGAGGCTCGACTGATCGGCGTCTGAGTCCGGAGCAGCCGCCACAGGCGGCCCCGCTGCCGCTACGCGGCCGCGCGGATCTCCTCGAGCGCGACGAGCAGCTCGTCGAACGCCGGATGCCCCGGATCGATGACCACCATGTGGTCGCCGTCCACCACGGCGACGGCGGCGTCCTGACCCGCGCGCGTTGCCGCGGCGACGTACGAGTCGGCCTGGTTCATCGGCACGACGTCGTCGCTGCTGCCGTGCACGATCCGGACCGGCACCCTCGCCACGATGCGCGACGCGGGATCCGCGGCGGCGTAGCGCTCCGGATGCTCCTCGGCGCGGCCGCCGAGGAAGTCCGTCACCGCGCCGTCGCCGATCCGCTCCGCGTCGCCGAGCCGGAGGTCGAGCACGCCGGCCAGGCTGACGGCGCCGGCGAGCGGCAGCACCGCCTCGGGCCGGGAGAGCGCCCAGACGGCGAGGTGGCCGCCCGCGCTGTGCCCCACCGTGATCACCGGTCCGGGATCGACGCCGAGCGAGGACGCGGCCACGGCGAGGTGCTCGACCGCGGCCGCCGTGTCGTCGAGCGTCGCGGGGAAGCCGCCGCCGTTCGGCAGCTGCCGGTACTCGATCTGCCAGACGTGCCAGCCCCGGGCGACCAGCGCCTCGGCGAGGGGCGTCGGGCCCTCGAAGTAGTCGGGCGTCCCGCGCCAGAACCCACCGTGGATGAGGACGACGGTGCCGCGCGCGGCCCCGTCGGCCGGGTGGAGCACCCCGTACTGCATCGGGCCGTCGCCGTACTCGAACCGTTCCGCCACGACGGGTGACGCTAGCGGGTCGGGATGACGGCCCGGTGGGGGTCGCCACCCGTCGGCGCCGCCTGTCCCCCGCGGCAGTACCGCGGCGCCGCGGCCCGGCGGTGGCGATCCTCCGCGATCGCGTACGCCGCCCAGAGCGCGAGCGCCACGAGCGCGACGACCACGATCGCCACGCCGACGCTCGCCAGCACGACGCCGAGAACGGTCACGGGCACTGTCTAGCGGTGGGCGTCCGGGATGCTCGGCGCGACACACCAGGCGCGATGCGGTCGCTCCCGGTGCGTGGCACGAGCGTGGCGTCAGCGCCGGACGAGGAAGCGCGCCGAGGCCTCCGCGGGCCCGCTCAGCACCCGCGCGACCAGCTGTGCGACCGGCCTGCGGCGCGCTCGCTGGGGCTCCGCGGGGAGCGCGACGTCTCCGCATCCCGGGCACTGGAGGTAGGGGTGCTGGCTCGTCCCCGCCGCACGCAGCCGGACCGTGCACTCCGGGCACATGGGCGGCTCGTCCGGGTCGAGGTGGGGCATGCCTCGACGGTAAGCGCTGGAAAGGCGCCGCCCCGGGAGCGACCCGCGCCGGGGCCGGGTCAGCCCCAGAAGCGGCCGATCGCCTCCGTCAGCGCCAGACCCTGCTCGTAGCCGCCGCGGGCCGCCTGCGGACGGGTGGCGGGATCCATGGCGTTCGCGTCGAAGACCGCCCCGGCGCGAGCGTCGGGGAACACGGTCTCGACCCCGCTGCCCGCCGCCCGCAGCTCGGCGACCTGCGTCGCGAGGTCCATGCCCCACTTCAGCGGCATGCGGGTGCGTCCTCCGAACGGGGACAGCACGAGCACGCGCCCGCATCCGGCCGCGAGGTCCGCGTTCTCGCTGCGCCGGTAGCCGCCGTTGAGATACCGCCGCTCGCCGATCCGGTAGGGCCCCGTGAACCCGTTGCTGGTGCTCGCCGCCACGGCGTCGACCAGATCGACGCCGCTCGTGCGGTCGAACACGACCGGCTCGCCCGAGCGGGCGTCGACGGCGACCACGAGCACGCGGCGCTCCGGCCACCGGACGCCGGGAAGACGGGCGGCGACGACGTCGTGCCATCGTGCGGCGGCCGCGTCGTCCCCGGTGTCGCGCGCGAGCGCGACGGCGCCCATCCTGCGGCGCATGTCCGCAGGGTCGGCCGCGGATGCGATGACCGCGTCCGACCAGGCGAGGTACTCCCCCGCACGGGCGGCCGGCCCCACCGGTCCCGTTCGCGTGCCGCGCGGCGGGTGCGGCTCCGCGAGGACGGCTGCGTAGAGGTCCGCGAGCGACCTGCCCCCCGTGACCTGGGCGGCGACCGTCGAGCCTGCGGAGGTGCCGACGACGAGGTCCGCGTCGGTCACGTCGGCACCGCCGGCCGCCAGACCGGCGAGGAGGCCGAGCTCCCACGCGTTGCCGGCGGCGCCGGCACCGGCGAGCACCAGGGCGCGAGCGGCCGGGTCGAGGACGGGAGCGGGGGTTCCGTTCATGGGAGGGCCTTTCGAAGGGCGGCGCTCCCGTCGCGACTACCTCGGTCGCGCGACCGGGGACTGCAGGGAGCACCCGATGCGGATACTGCGGACACGGGGCCCACCTCCTCCTGCCGACGGACACGATCGCGCCGCACGCTAGCAGCATCCGGCCGAGCCGGACAGGGGCACCGACCCTGTTCCTCAGCAGGCGTGCGTTGTACGGTGACCGGCGTGTCGGGAGCAGGACCGGAGGCCGTTCCGGCGCCCCCGTCCGACGGCCGTGGCGCCGGCGAGCGGCTGCACGTCGTCACCGTCGACCCCGACCGGGCGACCGAGGTGTTCCGGCGGGGCTTCCCCGGCATCCGGCTGCACGCCACGAAGGACGGCCCCGACTTCCGGTTCGACTACCGGCGGGTGAGCGACGGCCGGCTGACCGTGAACCGGCTCCGGGTGACCGGCTCCGCCGAGGGCGTCGGCTCGATCACCGACGTCGTCGCGGTCGGCCGGCTGCGGGACGGGCACCTCGGCCTCGAGTACGGCCGCGAGGCGATCGACACGACCGCGCCCTACCTGCGCCCGTCTGGCCCGTCGGGCGCCCGTATGGAGGACGTGGCGGTCGAGCTCACCGAGCTCGACCCGGGCGCGTTCTTCCGCGCCGCCGCGCGCTACCTCGAGGGCACCGGCCGGGTGCTGCGCCCGCCGTCGCCGACGAGCGCGAACCCCGTCGCGCCGGCCCTCGCCGCGACCTGGCGTCGCATCGGCGACCACCTCGCCGAGGCGGCCGCCGATCCCGAGGCGTTCGCGTCGCCGCTCGTCCGCACGGGTCTGTTCGACCTCGCGGTCGCGGGCATGCTCGAGACCTTCCCGCTGACCGTCGCCGTGGGCACGCCAGGCGGGACGGGGATGCAGGCGTCCGCCGTCCGCCGTGCGGTGGCGTACATCGAGGAGCACCTCGCCGAGCCGATCGACGTGCCGAGGATCGCCTCCGCCGCGCGCGTGTCGGTCCGCGGGCTGCAGGCCGCGTTCCGCCGGGAGCTCGGGGTGACCCCCGTCGAGCATCTCCGGCTCCGTCGCCTCGCCGCGGCGCGGGAGGAGCTCGCCCGCGCGGATGCAGCGGGTGGCGTCACGGTGGCGTCGATCGCCCGCGGGTGGGGCTTCGCCCACCTGTCGCGCTTCTCCCAGTGGTACCGGAAGGCGTACGGGGAGAGCCCGTCGCAGACCCTGCACCGCTGACGGGGCCCAGCCGGGGCTCCGCCTATCCGATGCGCTTCCCGCAGTCGGGGCACTCGTAGTAGCGCGTGTCCCCGTCGGTCCGCAGCTCGAGCGGACGGGAGCAGGGCACGCAGAACCTCTGGGTGAGTTCGTCCTCGTACATGAGTGGGGTCTCCATCCGCACGGCGGCTGCGGAAGCATCGGCAGGGGGTGAGCCGGAGGAGTCGGGTCCTTCGGGGCGGCTGGGTGGCCGCACCCAGCACGTTAGGACGGGCCGGCTCCCGCGTCTGGCCCCAGAACTGAGGCTGGACGCGGCGAGGGCGGCTCGGATCGGGCGCCGCTCTCCGGCTCCGACTCCTGGCCGTGCCGCTCCGCGGGCGGGTTCCGCTGCCCGGTCTCGACGGTCCGCCACGTGTCGATCGCGATGAAGGCGCCGAGCTCGGCGAGCGCGAGGAAGACGGAGGCGATCATGTCGGTGGGCCAGTGGTAGCCGAGGTAGATGCGGTTGACGATCATCGTGGCGAGGAACACGACCGCGATCGCGTAGATCAGCACCGATCGGCGCACGCTCCGCACCCGCGACACGAGGAGGTACCCGCCGGTCAGCAGGTAGTTCGCAGTCCCCAGCACATGGCCGGAGGGGAACGAGGCGGTGTGGTCGGGGCCGAAGAGCATCTGGCCGAGGGGCGGCCGCGGCCGGCCGACGAGGTGCGCGATCGTCTCGGCCAGGATCACGCCCGTGATCATCGCCGCGGCGAGCAGCAGCGGACGCCACGCGGGACGCGAGACGCGGAACCACCCCAGGGTCGTCACCGCGACGACGATCGGCATCGAGATCGGGCCGAAGACGATCGCGAGGAAGATCATCACCGCCGTCGGGCCGGGCGCGCGCAGCGACTCGATCGCCCGCTGCACCGGACGATCGAGGGCGGTGACGCCGGTGTGCAGCAGCACGTCGACGAGCAGCAGCACGAAGCCGGCGATCCCGACCACGATCAGCACGGCGGCGAGCACGAGGATGCGGCGACGCTCCGCCTCGGTTCGGGGTCGCCGCTCGGCGAGGAACTTCTCCCGCCACGCGCTCCACCGCCCGGTGCGGACGGCCTCGTTCCCAACGGTGCCCACGCCGCTCCCTTCGTTCGAGATCCCGGGGCTGTAACGGTCATTACCGTACGATCCGTGACGATCCCGGGACAGCCCGGCAGACGCTACTCCATGAGATCTCCGAGGAAGGAGCATCCGGCATGACGGCGAGCACCACGCCCGCGGATGTCTCCGAGGCCGCGGAGGCGGTCGCCCGGAAGGCGCACCGCAGCTCCGGCTTGCAGGCGGCGGCGCGGGCGGGCTTCGCGGCGAGCGGCGTGCTCCAGGGCGTCATCGCCGTCCTCGCCCTCGAGGTGGCCTTCCACCGCCGGCCCGAGGAGGCGGACCAGGCCGGTGCCCTGACGGCCATCGCCCAGGCGCCCGGCGGCGTGGTGCTCCTCGGGATCTGCGTGGCCGGCTTCCTCGCGCTGGGCCTCTGGCTCGGGCTCTCGGCGGCGCTGCCCAGGCCGGCCGCCGGGAAGCGGGCCCGGGCGCTGCACCTCGCGGACGGGGCCAAGGCGCTCATGTACCTGACGCTCGCGGGCACGGGCCTGACGGTGCTCCTCCGCGGCGCGGACGACGGCCGGAAGGCGCCCCGCGACCTCAGCGGCGCGGTGCTCGCGCTGCCCGGCGGCGCGTTCCTGCTCGGGGCGGTGGGCCTCGCCACCGTCGGCGTCGCCGTCTACCTCGCCCACAAGGGCGTCAGCCGGCGGTTCACCTCGGACCTCGCCCTGCGCCACGACGTCCCGGAGGGCCCCGTCGTGGTGCTCGGCGTGGTCGGCTACCTCGCGCGCGCCGTGGCCGTCGGCACGGTCGGCGTCCTCGTGGTCCTCGCCGCGGTCACGCTCGACCCGGCGCGGACGACCGGGCTCGACGCCGCGCTCCGCGCCCTCGCCGCCATGCCGTTCGGCCAGGTGGTGCTGACGGTCGTCGCGGCCGGCTGGCTCGCCTCGGCGCTCTACGCCTTCGTGCGGGCGGCGCGCCCCTCGATGGTCTGACCGCGCGCCCTCACACGATCGGGTCGGGCTCCGTTCGCGCGGCGGCCGGCTCCTCGACGCGACGTCCACCACGCTGCGCCGCCGCACCGGCGAGCACGACGAGGAGGATGCCCACGATCTGCAGGAGCGACGGCCGCTGGTGCAGCACCAGCAGCCCGAGCAGCACCCCTAACGCGGGCTCGAGCGCCATCAGCGTGCCGAACGCGGCGGGTTGCATGCGCCGCAGCGCCAGCATCTCGAGGGCGAACGGCAGCACGGGCAGGAGCAGCGCGAGGCCCACCGCCGCGAGGAGCACGAGCGGCGTGATGCGGCCGACGGCCTCGGGGACGCCGACGATCGCCGCCGTGACGGCGGCCACCGGGATCGTGAGCGAGAGGGCACGGATGCCGGTGAAGCGGTCGCCGACGTGCTGGGTGAGCACGATGTAGACGCCCCAGCAGACCGCGGCGAGCGCCGCGAAGCCCACCCCGACGGCGTCGAACCGGCCGGCCCACGGCTGGGTGAGCAGGAGCACGCCGGCGAGCGCGAGCAGCGGCCACGCCAGCCCGCGCACCGAGCGGCCGCGCACCGCGGCGACCGTCAGCGGGCCGAGGAACTCGACGGCCACGGCGGTCCCGAGGGGGATCCGCGCGATGGCGGCGAGGAACGCGACGGTCACGAGCCCGGTGGCGACGCCGAGGCCGAGCAGCGCCGGCACGTCCCGCCGCCGCACCGACCGCAGCGGCGGCCGGGCGAGCAGCACGAAGACGAGCGCGCCGGCGGTGAGGCGCAGCCAGGCCGTTCCGGCCGGCCCGACCGTGCCGATCAGCCCGACCGACAGGGCCGAGCCGAGCTGCACCGACAGCATCGCGGTGATCGCCATCGCCCACGGCGGCACGACGCTGCGCCCGCCACGCGGGTCAGCCATCGCGCCGCGCCCGCCACTCGCCGATCCGCTCCAGCCGGCGCCGCTGCTGGGCCGCCGCCCCGCCGTCGAGGCCGCGGCCGCGCTCGTCGAGCCGGGTGCTGACGCGC
>JBQCCU010000464.1:0-2648 GCA_051961935.1 Amnibacterium sp.
GCCCTTGTGACGACGGATCTCCCACTCATCGGTGGCGTGGATGAGGTGGTGGTGGAAGCTGCACAGCAGGACGCCGTTGTCGATGTCGGTCCTCCCGCGGTCGCGTTTCACCCATCTGATGTGGTGGCCCTCGGTCCAGGCGACGGGTGCGGTGCAGCCCGGCCACGCACAGCCCCCGTCCCGCGCCGCCAGCGCGCGGCGTTGCGCGCGGGAGAAGAGCCGCTTCCTCCGCCCGAGGTAGAGCGGTTCGCCGTCCTCCCCGGTGACCACGATGCGGGTCGAGCCGGCGCACTGCAGCTTCTCGACCGTCGGGATCGGGATCCGGGCTGCGATGCCGTCGGCCCAGCCGCAGCCACGCCCCTCGGCCAGGTCCTCAGCGCGGACGTGCACGACGACCTCGGGTTCGACGGTCGTGCTGCTCGCGCTCTCGGCATCCGCGCGCAGTCCCGCGCGCAGGATGGCGATCACCGTGTCGTGGTCGACCTGGGAGCGCGTCCGCTTGTCGCCGTCGGCTTCACGCCATTCCGTGTCGTCCTCGCAGTCCTCCGCGGCCCCCCGGACGAACAGCACCTTCCGTCGTCCCGCCTCGAGCACGGCGCGGAGGAGGGCGGTGGCCTCACCTGCCGTCTTCAACGTCGTGGTGGTGATCCCGTCCTTGCCCTCCCGGCAGATCTGCAGGCCGCGGTTGCGGTGCGCCTCCTCCGCGGACGGCTGCGCCCCGTCGGGGTCGAGATACGCCAGCCAGGGGGCGATCTGCTCCCGCAGCAGGTCAGGGCCGGTGTCGGCGGCGTTCTCGACGAGCTGCCGCTCCGCGGCCTCCAGGTCCTCGGGGCTCACCCGCCGCATCACGGCGCCGAGGGCCTCGACGATCACCCGCGCTGCCTCGACGCCAAGCGCTCCCGCAGCGAGTGCCTCGCCGACCGCGGGCCACCGACCGGGCACCTCCTCACCGGCGAGGGTCAGCCGGGACCGGACCCGCAACCCGAGGGCGGTGCGGCGCTTGGCTTCGAATCGGCCGATCCGCAGCTGCCTGGCCAGCAGGTCGGCCGCGTCCCGCTCACCCTGCCGGCGCGCCAGCGACGCCTCGCCGATCTGCGGCCGGGAGCGCCACGCCACCTCACCGGCCAGCGCCACGCGGCGGGCGTCGACAAGACGCCCGAGCGCCTCCCACGCCTCCGCCTCCTCGAGCAGCTGCCGGTCGTCCGCGACCGCCGGACGGCAGGGCGCGGCAGCGACGAGGTCCACGACCTCGGCCAGCTGCGCTTCCGCCTGCATGCCCACATCGTGACACCACCCACCGACAGCCCCTGGCGACCGAGACACGGCTCCGACCAGGCAAAAGTTCTCCACAAGCCGCAGCCGCGGAACCGCCCTGTGGAGGAACGAATGCCGCATGGGCGCGGGCCGCGGAGCTCAGTCCTCCGCGTCCTCCAAGTCGTCCGAGGACGTCCCGCGGCGCAGCTCGTGGACGCCACCTCTCGGTCCCCGTGCCACGATCGCACCGGCCGGGTACCGCGCCGCGAGCGCGATGAGCGTCTGGGCCAGGCCGGGGATCGAGTCGGGCGGCCAGCAGTTCGGGCACACCGTGGTGCGGAGCATCTGCTGCAGCTGTCGCGGTGTCGTGTCGAGGTGCTGGACGCGCGCGGTGGGCGTGAGGCCGTGCGTGACGCAGCCGGCGAACGCCCGGAGGCAGCTGCAACCCGGTCTCCCGCACTTCGGCGGTATCCAGACGATCTCCCCGTCGAGGCACCGTTCCCCGACTCCCGGCCAGCCGATCGGATTCACCGCCGTGAGCACCTTCATCCGCACTCCCTTCCGCCGGGCACGGTAGGCAGGGCGCTGCGGGGGAGCAGCAGCGGGATGCAGCGCGGCCCTCGGTGCGCCCCCGGGAGACGTTGGGGAGGAGCGGACGCCGCGCGTCAGTCGCTGATGTCGGCGATGGTCGCGTCGAGCCCGTGCAGGAGCTCGGCCGCGTCGACGAAGGCCGACAGCCCCTGCTCGCCCGCGCCCATAGCGATGTGTCCGGCGATCCGCTCGTCGGCGAACACGGGCCAAGCGTTCGTGCTGCCGAGCGGCGTGATGGTGCCCCTCGCATAGCCGGTGGCCTCGAGGGCGGCGTCCGCGCTCGGCAGCTGCAGCTTGTTCACGCCCACGACGGCGCGGAGCTTCGGCCACGCGATCTGCCGATCACCCGGGATGAGGGCGAAGAGATAGGTGCCGTCGCTCCGCTTCAGCACGAGTGACTTGACGATGCGGGACGGCTCGATCCCCAGCAGGGCCGCCGCCTCCTCGAGCGAACCGGCGTCGGGGCGCTCGACGAACTCGACCTCGATGCCGCGCTCGGCGGCGTCCTCCCGCACCCGCTCCCGACTCATCCGTCCACGCTACGGGAATAGGGGAGGCGGTCCGGCGGTCGCACCTCTCGTGACGGACGCCGTGAAGATCGACATCTGGTCCGATGTGGCCTGCCCCTGGTGCTACATCGGCAAGCGCAAGTTCGAGGAGGGCGCCCGGCGGGCGGGCGTGCCGGTGGAGGTCGAGTACCACTCGTTCGAGCTGTCGCCCGACACCCCGGTCGACTTCGCCGGTAGCACCGCCGAGTTCCTCGCGACCCACAAGGGCCTGCCGCTCGCCGACGTGCACCGGAT
>JBQCCU010000465.1:0-4105 GCA_051961935.1 Amnibacterium sp.
CAGAGCACGGCCGACATCCCCACGGTGCTGATCATCCACCGGAAGCTCGCCTCGCCCGGGATCAGCGGCGAGGCCGCCATCAGCAGCGCGACGGACCCGAAGCCCGTCGACAGCCCGGCGGCGCGGAGGGCGTGGTTGGGCACGGCCTGCGGGACGGTGAGTGGGCGCTGCGAGCGGGCCGCGCACGAGGACGGCAGCCAGTCGCGCGGACCGGGCTGGGTGGACATGGCTCGTTTCCGGTACGGGATGGGTACCCGCAAAGTCTGAACCAGGCCCGGACCAGGGCTCCTTCCCCAGTTCGGGCGGCGCGCCGCGCTACCGGCGCCGCTCCCCCGCCCGCCGCGTGATGGCGAGCGCGAGCCCGACGCTCACCGCCCGCCAGACGAGCAGGAGCACCGCGAGCAGCCGCAGCGTGCTGTCGCCGAAGATCAGCAGCCCGATCGCGAGCACCACGACGCCCGCGTCGATGGCCCAGCCGAGCGTCGGCCGTCCCCACAAGCGCCCCTGCAGCATCCGTCGAGGCTAACCGGCCGTGGCCACCGCCCGGTCCCGCTTCGACGGCCACCAGAAGCGGTCGCCGGTGATCAGCACGAGCGCCGGCACGAGCAGGGTGCGCACGACGAGGGTGTCGAGCAGCACGCCGATGCAGACGAGCGTGCCGATCTGCGCCAGCGCGACCACCGGGAGCACGCCGAGCACCACGAACACCGCGGCGAGCAGGATGCCCGCGCTCGTGATCACGCCACCCGTCGCCCCGAGCGCGACCACGATGCCCTCGCGGGTGCCGTGTTCGGCGCGTTCCTCGCGGGCTCGCGCGGTGAGGAAGATGTTGTAGTCGACGCCGAGCGCAACGAGGAACAGGAACGCGAACAGCGGCACCTGCACGTCGAAGCCCGGGAAGCCGAACACGTGCTGGAACAGCAGGTTGCCGAGCCCGAGGCTCGCGAGGAACGTGGCGAGCACGCTCGCCAGTAGCAGCACGGGCGCGACCAGGGACCTGAGCAGCAGCGCGAGGATCAGGAACACCACCGCGAGGATCGCCGGCACCACCACGCCCTGGTCCCGCCGCTGCGCCTGCGACTGGTCGTAAGCGGTCGCGTCGCTGCCGCCCACGAGGGTCTTCGCGACCGCGCCGCCCGCATCCGCGAACCGGGTGCGGAGGTCCTGGATCGAGGTGAACGCGGCGTCGGATGCCGGGGCGCCGTCGAGCTGCAGGTCGAGCTCGGTGCGCCCGTTCGCCGAGGCGCCGGGCCGCACGCTCGCGACGCCGGTCGTGGCCTTCGCGATCGTCGTCACCCGGTCGACGACCGCGGTGGGCGCGAGCACGACGGTCTGCGCCGAGGTGCCGGCGGAGAAGGAGCGGTCGAGCAGCGCCTGCGCCTGCACGCTCTCCGGGTTCCCGAGCAGCTGCTCGGTCTGCGAGAGGCCGAAGCGGAAGCCGGCGAGGCCCGAGCCGAGCGCCACGATGGCGAGCAGCGCGACGACCGCGACGGCCCAGGGGCGGCGCGCGACCCGGCGGCCGATCCGGCCCCAGACGCTCTGCTCGGCGGGATGCGCATCCGCGGTCGCGCGCGGGACGAACGGCCAGAACAGCCGCCGGCCGAACACGACGACGGCGGCCGGCAGCCAGAGCGTCGCCGCGAGGATCGCGATCACGACGCCGATCGCGCAGGCGACCCCGAGCGCCTGGTTGCTCGAGAGCTCGCCGAGCAGCAGCGTCAGCAGGCTGAGGGCGACGGTGCCGCCGCTCGCGGCGATCGTCGGGCCGGCCGAGCGCCAGGCGACGCGCATCGCGTCGTGGTGGTCCTCGCGGCGGCGCAGCTCCTCGCGGTACCGGGAGATGAGCAGCAGCGCGTAGTTCGTGCCGGCGCCGAAGACGAGCACCGACTGGATGCCGGAGATGGAGGCGTCGACCGTGATGCCGAGCGGGGCCGTGATCGCGGCGACCACGACGCGGGCGAGCCCGTCGGCCGCGCCGACCACGACCAGGGGCACGATCCAGAGCAGCGGACTGCGGTAGGTGACGATGAGCAGCAGCGCGACGACGGATGCGGTGACCAGCAGCAGCCGCAGGTCCGCGCCCGCGAAGGCGTTGCCGATGTCGGCCTGGAAGCCGACGGGACCGGTCACCTTCGCGGTGAGGCCGCTTGGGAGGCCGGCGCGGGCGGTGTCCCGGATGGTGGTGGCCGCCGCGTTCGGGTCGTCGGTCACCGTCTTCGCGTCGAGCGGGACCGCCACCAGCGCGACCTTGCCGTCGTCGCTCACCTGCGGGCGGACCGCCTGCGGAACCACCGACTTCCCCGCCAGCGCGGAGGCGCGATCCGCGATGGCGGCCTTGTCCGCGGCGGTGAGGCCGCTCTCGCGGTCGAAGACGACGATCGCGACCGTGCGGTCGGCCCCGGGGAATCCCTTCAGCAGCGTCGCGACGCGCTGCGACTCCGCCGAGGAGGGCAGCCCCGTTCCGGGAGCGGGCGCCGAGCCGGCCTGGGGCAGCAGCGCGAAGAGGGCCCCCACGACCACGAAGCCGAGCAGGAAGACGAGCCAGGACGATCGGCGTCCGGTGAGCAGGCGGGCGATGCGGTCCATTGCGCTCCTTCGGTCGCCGAACAATATGGCAGAAGTAGCAGTGAGGTCGCCACCCGGCCTCGGTGCCGGCGCCTGCCAGGCTGGACGGACCACGACGGGGCAGGGAGGGCCGAATGGACATCGAGCTGAACGCGACGAGCGGCGTCCCGCCGTTCGAGCAGCTCCGGCAGCAGCTGCACGACCGGATCACCGACGGCAGGCTCGCCCCTGGCACGCGGCTCCCGCCCATCCGGCAGCTGGCCGCCGACCTGCACCTCGCGCCCGGCACGGTCGCCCGCGCGTACGCCGAGCTCGAGGCGGCGCGACTCGTCGAGACCAACCGGTCCAAAGGCACGCGGGTGCGCGCGAGAACCGCGATGGACGAGGCCGCCCGCGCCGCGGCCGATCAGTACGTCGCAGCGGCGAAGGCGAACCACCTCGACGTCGAGGCGGCCGTCGCGCTCGTGCGCGTGCGCTTCGACGGGCACGCCTGAGGCGCCGGCCGAGGCTTCGCCGGGCCGTTTCCGACATCCCGGGCGTCTTTTCACGCCCGGATGGTCGGATCGCGCCCGTCGGCGCGGGTCGGCGCGGGTTCGCGCGACACGCCGGCGCCCATGACCTTCGACCCCGACGTTCAGGTTCCGTGCAGCGATAGCGTCACTCCGTGACCGCCACCCCCGCGCCCACCACCCCCACGCCCCTCGGGAGGGCCCTGCTCGCCCGGCCCGTGCTCAGCGCGCTCCTGCTCGAGGTCGTCGCCCTCGTGGTGACGGTCGGTGGCGCGCTCGTCCTCGCGACGGCCCTGCCCGCTCTTCCCGGCTACAGCGTGACCGGACCGAGCCAGAGCCTCGTGCTCGTCCTGGTGCTCGCGGCCCTGGCGCTCGCGCTCGTGGCGACCCTCCGCTGGTGGCGGTCGACCGGGTTCACCCGGCCCGCGGAATGGCGCGACATGGGCCTCTACTGGCTCCCGGTCGTGCTGCTGCTCGCACCGTTCGTCGCGGGCGTGCGGTTCCCCTCCCCGACCGCGCTGGGCATCCTGCTGCTCGCCTACCTCGGCACCGCGGTGTTCGAGGAGACGCTGTGGCGCGGCCTCGTGCTCCGCCTGCTGAGCCCGCTCGGCATCTGGCCGGCCGTGCTGCTCTCCTCGCTCCTGTTCGGGCTCGGGCACCTCGGCAACTCCGCGCTGCGCGGCTTCTCCATGCTGATCGTGGCCCAGGCGTTCGGCGCCGCGGTGCAGGGTGTGGGACTGGCCGCCATCCGGCTGCGGACGAACACGATCTGGCCGCTGATCGGCATCCACCTGCTCCACGACCTGTTCCTGCAGATGGGGAACCTGCCGATCTGGGCGGTCGAGGTGCCGATCGACACGATCTTCCTGGTCTACGGCATCGTGCTGCTGCGCCGCAGCAAGCGGGACGGCCTCGAAGGAGGCCTCGCGCCGCGGCTCGAGGTCCCCGCTAGCCGGCCGGCTTCGCCGCGGGGGGGGGCAGGAGAAGGGCGGGATAGGGACTAACCCCAAAGTTTGATACCCGCAAACAAC
>JBQCCU010000466.1:0-13140 GCA_051961935.1 Amnibacterium sp.
CCCCCCCCCCCCCCCCCCCCCACGCGGGTAGGTCGACGGCACCTCGGCAGGCCACGAGCGCCTCAGCAGGACGAGGTCGCTTCAGCAGGACGAAACCGGCCGTCTCGTCCTGCCGAAGCGAAAATGTCCTGCTGTCGCGCTCCCGCGGTGCTCACCCGGGCTACTGGCCGCGCTCGGCGGCGCGGCGCTGCGCGCGGTTCTGCGGCGCGCCGTTGCCCTGCTGCTGACCGAAGGCGCCGCGGGGCGCGCCGGCGACCGGCGGCTGCGCCGGGCGCTGCGGCGGCCGCGCCGGACCCCGTCGCGGGTCGACCAGGTCGTCCGCGACGAGGTCGTCGAACGCCGCCTGCTGCGCCGCTGCGACCTGAGCGCGCGCCGTGGCCGCGCGCTCGAGCAGGCCGCGCTGGTTGCGCACCTCCACGCCGCCGTCGTCCGTCGGCGCGGTGAACCGCAGCGTCTCGCTCGGCACGTGGCCGTCCGTGAGCCCGCGGGCGGCGACCGCGGGCTGCTGCGCGCCGGCCATCGGGTTCACCTCGACCTCGAGGTTGTAGAGGAATCCGATCGACTCCTCACGGATCTGGCCCATCATCGTCTGGAACAGGGCGAAGCCCTCGCGCTGGTACTCCACCAGCGGGTCGCGCTGCGCCATCGCCCGCAGGCCGATGCCGTCCTTCAGGTAGTCCATCTCGTAGAGGTGGTCGCGCCAGCGGCGGTCGATCACCGAGAGCACCACGCGTCGCTCGAGCTCCCGCATGGCGTCCGCGCCGAGCTGCTGCTCCCGGCGCTGGTAGGCGAGCTTCGCGTCCGAGAGCACCTCCCGCTTGATGAAGTCGCGGTTCACGCGCCCCTTGCTGCCCGCCTCCGCGAGCACCTCCTCGATCGTGATCGAGATCGGGTAGAGCGTCTTCAGCTCGGCCCAGAGCGCGTCGTAGTCCCAGTCGTCGCCGGAGCCCTCGCCCGTGTGCGAGTCGATGACGTCCTCGATCACCTTCGCGAGGAAGTTCTGCACCCGCTCGTGGATGTCGTCGCCCTCGAGGATGTGGCGCCGGTCGGAGTAGATCGCCTCGCGCTGGCGGTTCAGCACGTCGTCGTACTTGAGGACGTTCTTGCGGATCTCCGCGTTCCGCGCCTCGACCTGCGACTGCGCGGAGCGGATGGCGCGGGAGACGACCTTCGACTCGATCGCGAGGTCGTCGGGCACACCGCTGCGGCCCATGAGCGCCTCGGCGGCGCCGGAGTTGAACAGCCGCATGAGGTCGTCGGTGAGCGACAGGTAGAACCGGCTCTCACCGGGGTCGCCCTGCCGGCCGGACCGGCCGCGGAGCTGGTTGTCGATCCGGCGCGACTCGTGCCGCTCCGTGCCGAGCACGTAGAGCCCGCCGGCGGCGACGACGCGCTCCGCCTCCTGGTTGACCTCGCGCTTCACGGCGTCGAACACCGCATCCCACTGCGCCTCGTACTCGTCGGGCGTGTCCACCGGGGACAGCCCACGCGCGCTCATCGCCGAGACGGCGAGGAACTCGGCGTTGCCGCCGAGCATGATGTCGGTGCCGCGGCCGGCCATGTTGGTCGCGACGGTGACCGCCCCGATCCGGCCCGCCTGCGCGATGATCGCGGCCTCACGGGCGTGGTTCTTCGCGTTCAGCACCTCGTGCTTCACGCCCTTGCGGGCGAGCAGCTTCGAGAGGTACTCGCTCTTCTCCACGCTCGTGGTGCCGACGAGCACCGGCTGCCCCGCCTTGTGGCGGCGGGCGATGTCCTCGACGACCTGCGCGAACTTCGCCTGCTCGTTCTTGTAGATGAGGTCCGGCTGGTCGATGCGCTGCATCGGCTTGTTGGTCGGGATGGGGACGACGCCGAGCTTGTACGTCGACATGAACTCGGCCGCCTCGGTCTCGGCGGTGCCGGTCATGCCCGACAGCTTCTTGTAGAGCCGGAAGTAGTTCTGCAGCGTGACGGTCGCGTAGGTCTGGTTCTCCGCCTTGACCTGCACGCCCTCCTTCGCCTCGATCGCCTGGTGGATGCCCTCGTTGTAGCGGCGCCCGACGAGGATGCGGCCGGTGTGCTCGTCGACGATGAGCACCTCGCCGTTCATCACGACGTAGTCCTTGTCGCGCTTGAACAGGGCCTTCGCCTTGATCGCGTTGTTGAGGAACGAGATCAGCGGGGTGTTCGCGGACTCGTAGAGGTTGTCGATGCCGAGGTAGTCCTCGACCTTCTCGATGCCGGGCTCCAGCACGCCGACGGTGCGCTTCTTCTCGTCGAGCTCGAAGTCGACGCCCGGCTCGAGCCGACGGGCGAGGGACGCGAACTCGGTGAACCACCGGTTCGCCTCGCCGGAGGCGGCGCCGGAGATGATGAGCGGCGTGCGGGCCTCGTCGATGAGGATCGAGTCGACCTCGTCGACGATCGCGAAGTAGTGGCCGCGCTGCACGAGCTCGGACGGGTCCCACGCCATGTTGTCGCGGAGGTAGTCGAAGCCGAACTCGTTGTTCGTGCCGTACGTGATGTCGGCCTGGTACTGCTCGCGGCGCTGCTCGGGGGTCTGCCCGGAGAGGATCACGCCGGTCGTCATGCCGAGCGCGCGGAAGACGCGGCCCATCAGCTCCGACTGGTACGAGGCGAGGTAGTCGTTCACGGTGACGACGTGCACGCCGCGCGACGCGATCGCGTTCAGGTACGCGGGCATGGTGGCCACGAGGGTCTTGCCCTCGCCGGTCTTCATCTCCGCGATGTTGCCGAGGTGGAGGGCGGCGCCGCCCATCACCTGCACGTCGAACGGCCGCAGGCCGATGGTCCGTGACGCGGCCTCACGGACCGCGGCGAACGCCTCCGGCAGCAGGTCGTCGAGGCTCTCACCGTTCGCGTACCGCTCGCGCAGCTCCACCGTCTCGTGGCGGAGCTCCTCGTCGGTGACGTGCCGGAAGTCCTCCTCCAGGTGGTTCACCTGGCCGACGATCCGCTGGAGGCGGCGCAGGACGCGGCCCTCACCGACGCGCAGCGCCTTCTCGAGCACTGAAGCCACACGATCTCCTGACGGTCGGGCGTGCTGGATCAACCCTCAACGGTACAGCGCCGGGGCGGGAGGGCCGGTCAGGCCGCAGCGCACACGTGCCACTTTCCGACCTCAGAGGCGCGCCTTGAGGTCGGAAAGCGCAAGCGTGCGTTGAGGGGGGCGGGTCAGCCCGCGGCCGCCTCCTGCAGCTCGCGGTCGTCCTCGCCGATGGACGCGCCCGTGTCGGCCGGCTCCCCGGTCGCCTCGCCGTCGAGGGCGATCACGCCGTAGCTCCAGCCGATGCGCCGGTAGACGACGCTCGGGGCGTTCGTCTCCTTGTCGATGAAGAGGTAGAAGTCGTGGCCGACGAGCTCCATCCGGTAGAGCGCGTCGTCGATCGTGATCGGCTCGGGCGGGAACGACTTGCGCCGGATGACCACCGGGCTCTCCGGCTGCTCCGGCCCGTACTCGTCGCCCGGCTCCTCGTCCGTCGGCAGGGTCTCGGGCTGCTCCGGGCCGGTCTCCGCCCAGATCATCGAGTCGCCGTCGGCCGGCACCACGCCTGCGGAGGCGAAGCCGTCCGCGCTCGCCTTCCGCAGGCTCGTCATCCGGTCGCCGTGGCCCCGGTGCACCTTCTTCCGGTCCTTCGCCCGCCGGATGCGCTCCATCAGCTTCGCGAGCGCGGCATCGAAGGCGGCGAACTTGTCGGCACCGCCCGCCTCGGCCCGCACGACCGGCCCGGGTCCGATCAGGGTCATCTCCACCCGATCGTCGCCCGCGGTGCCGTTCGTCTCGTGGTGGCGGCACAACCGGATCTCCAGCGCGAGGGCGCGGTCCGCGAGATTCGCGACGCGGTCCGCCTTCTCCTCCGCGTAGGTCCGGAACTGCTCCGTGATCCCCACGTTGCGGCCGATGAGCGTGATGTCCATGCCGTTGCTCCCTGCTGCAGGCGCGCCGCCCTCGCACGCCCTGCAGGTCGCCGGCCCTGTGCTGGCGGCCCGTGTCCCAGGGCCCGGAACGGTCTTCCGTTACGCCGTAGACGCACACTAGACACTCGCGCTCCGCTTTGTCTGCCTTCTTCCGGAACGCTCGGGTCAGGCCCTCGGCAGGCGCTCGGGCGTGCTCGCGACGGTGATCGCACCGAGCACCGTCCCGCCCGCGGCGCGCACCGCCCTGGCCGCCTCGGCGAGCGTCGCGCCGGTCGTCACCACGTCGTCGACGAGCAGCACACGGAGCCCGACGGCGGGCCGGCTCCGCATGCTGCCCGCCACGTTGCGCTGCCGTTCGACCCGGCCGAGCGCGCGCTGGTCCGCCGGCCGTCGGTCCAGGCGCAGGAGACGGCGGGCCGGCAGCCGCGCGCGGCGCAGCACGACGCGCACCGGGTCGTAGCCGCGGTCCCGGGACGAGCGGACCGTGGCGGGCATCGGCACGAGCTCGATCCCGGGCTGTGCCGTCGCGGGCGCCATGGCGAGCGCCGCCACGAGCGCCGCCCGGAGCGCCACGGCGAGCGGAGGGGCGTGCTCGGTGCGGCCCTCGTTCTTGAAGGCGAGGAGCACCGCCCGCGTCACCCCCTCGTAGGGAAGGCCGCTCCAGGCCGGCAGCGGCGGCACCCCGACGTGCCGGAGCGCCGGCCGCGGGTGGAGGGCCGCGCGGCACCCGGTGCAGAGCGCCGGCCCGATCGCGCCGCAGCCGGAGCACGGGACGGGCAGCACGAGCGCCTGCAGCCCGTGGGCTGCCCGGTCGAGGAGGTCGAGCGGGTGCGCGTGGAGCATCCGCCGAGCGTGCCCGGGATCGGCGCCGTCCGGGCATCCGCTCCACAGCGGAGGCGGCCGCGGCGTCGTGGGCGGCCCTGGGGAGGAGTCAGCGCTGCACGAAGAGCACGTCGGCCGACCCGGCGGGCTCGACGGACTGCCACACGCTGCCGGAGAGCTCGCCGATCGCGCCGTTCTGCAGCAGGGCCCGCAGATCCTTGAGGGTTGTCGCGCCGACGATCGTCTCGGCCGTCGAGAGCCGCCCGGCGGAGCTGGGCAGGCCGCCGAGCTGCTGCACCGAGACGCTCTCCCCCGTGTCGTCCTGGGTGAGCACGGCGACCGACGACCCCGGCGCATCGACCCACGTCGCGTCGAGCGCCGTCGACGAGGCGGGCACGTCGACCAGGTAGCGATCCGTGGTGAGCGCGATGGGGGCCCCAACGGTGTCGCGGAGGATGCCCGCCACGAACGCCGTCGGTCCCGCCTGCGTGTCCGCGAGCACGAGCATCCGCGTGCCGTCGCGGGACGCCTCGATCGCGGTCACCGAGAGCACGCCCGCCGGCATCGAGACCGTGACGGCCACCGTGTCGCCGCGGGAGTCGAACGCCTTCCACGCGGTGGGATCCCCGGCGGGCACCGAGTAGACCCAGCCGTAGTCGTCGAGCGCCGGGTCGATGAGGCCGGCCCTCCGGTCGACCACCGTCGTGCGGGAGGGCGTGACCAGCGCGACGCCCGCCTTCGTCCGGAGCGCGGCGATCCGATCGGACACCGAGATGGTGCCGCCGAGCGGGCTCGCCGCCGCGACCTGCCGCCCGAGCACCGGCTCGTCCGCGAGCTTCGAGTCCGTCAGGTTGCCGACCTCGGTGCCGCTCAGGACGAGCGGGCGCGGGTCCGGTGCCGCCGACTGCCGGATCGGCGGCACCGGCATCGCGGTGCCGTCGATCGCGACCTGCACCTGCTGGATGCCGTCCAGGTTCTGCAGCGAGTCGGTGAGCTGCCGGCGCATCCGCCGCAGCACGGTGAGCGACGGGACGACGTTGCCCGTGTCGAGATCGACGGTCGCGACGCCTGCGGCGACCTTCACCGAGGTGATGGTCGTGCCGGCGGGGAACGCGGTCGCCGTGACGGGTGCCGCGATCGGCGGCGACTGGCCGGCGAGCAGGGCCTGGACGACGCCCGTCGGCGTGATGCGGCGCGCGGGGAACCAGCGGAGATCGGGGACGGCGGAGGTCCACGCGGGGTCGAAGAACGACACCGGGCGTGCCGTGAACAGGCTCCCGAAGTAGTTCGTGCCGAGCACGATCCCGTCCGGCGTGGACGCGATCCGCCACTGGCCGTTCACCTTGGCGAGCCGGAACGGCACGGCGCGATCCTTCGCGGTCGCGTAGCCGGTGTAGACGCCCTCGGCGTCGACCTCCGCCGTCGTCGGCACGGTGACCTCGATCGAGGTGTCGGACTCGATCTTCACCTGCCACGACTGGTCGTGGATGAGCACGCGCGCGTCCGGCTGCCACCGCTTCGCGAGCGCCGGCGTGAGGAACTTCCGGGCGATCGCGTAGTCGCCCTGCTGGCCGGTCGCGGCGGTGATGAAGCCCTGCACGATGTCGGCGGGCGCCGCGTTCTGCGCCGGTGGATAGGGCACGAGCACGACGTCCTGGTTCTTCACGTCCTGCACGGGACCCGGCGTGTGCACGGCGCCGGAGGTGGGGATGTCCGCACAGCCCGCGAGGAGCAGCAGCAGCGCGGCGGCCACGACCGCGGCGACCGGTCCCCGCCTCATCGCCGCACCACCGGCAGGCGTCCGGTCGGCGGCCGGTTGAGGGACGCGTCCGAGGTGGAGGGGAAGGCGTCCTCCGGCTCGAGCGGCACGGGACGGCCGATCATCGGCACCTCCGGCGACCGCGGCAGGGAGAGCACGAAGTTGGTACCGTCGCCCTCGCGGCTCCACACCTCGAGCGCGCCGCCGTGCAGCAGCGCGTCCTCGAGGCTGATCGCGAGCCCGAGGCCCGTGCCGCCGATGCGGCGCTGCCGCGAGGGATCCGCGCGCCAGAAGCGGTCGAACACCCGGTCGGCGTGGTGCTGCGGCATGCCGGCGCCGTGGTCGCGCACCCCGATGCCGACCGCCGTGGCCGAGCTGTCGACCGTCACGACGATCGGCCGCCCGTCGCCGTGCTCGATCGCGTTCGCGAGCAGGTTCCGGATGACGCGGGAGATCCGCCGCGCATCCACCTCGATCTCCACGTGGCCCCCAGGGGTCACGAGCGTGACCGGGGTGCCCATCTCCTCGGCGAGGTGGGCGAGGGAGTCGATCTGCTCGCGGGCGAGGTCGACGAGGTTCGTGGGCTCCCCCGCCACGTCCGCGGCCTGCGCGTCCATCCGGCTGATCTCGAGCAGGTCGGCGAGCAGCGCCTCGAACCGCTCGACCTGGTCGCGCAGCAGCTCCGCGGACCGGGCGGCGGGCGGATCGAGGGCGTCGCGGCCGTCGTAGAGCACGTCGCTGGCGAGCCGGATCGTGGTGAGCGGCGTGCGCAGCTCGTGGGAGACGTCGGAGACGAAGCGCTGCTGCACCCGCGACAGGTTCGCGAGCTGCGTGATCTGGCGCTGCAGGCCGTCCGCCATCCGGTTGAACGACCGGGCCAGGGTCGCGACGACGTCCTCCCCGCGCTCCGGGATGCGCTGCTCGAGGCGCCCGTCGGCGAGCTCCTCCGAGACCGTCGCGGCCTCCTTGATGGGGCGGACGACGAGGGAGGCCACGACGGTGGTCACGCCGCCGATGAGCACGAGCAGCGCGAGGCCGCCGATGAGCAGCGTGCGCTGCACGAAGTCGAGGGTGGTCTGCACGTCCGCGACGTCGTACACGAGGTAGAGCTCGTAGCGGGCGCCGCCGACCTGCAGCGGCTGCCCCACCACCACGCCGGGATCGGCCCTGCCGGGCCCGGAGGGCAGCGCGGCCGCCTGCCAGTACTGCCCCGTCGAGGCCGACTCGACCGTGCGCTTCAGCTGCGGCGAGATGACCGCCTCGACCGCGCCGGGGATCGCGTACTTCGGCAGCACGCTGCCCGCCTGCCCCGGGGAGCTGAGCCAGGCGAGGCCGGTCGGCGAGGACGCGGTGCGCACCTGCTCGATCGCGTTCTGCTGCAGCACGCCGAGCGTCGTCGGATCGAACGCGGTCGCGGTGCCGAGCACCTGCTGCGCCGCGCTCGCCGCACGGCCGGAGGCGACGAGCACCTGGTTCACGCGGTCCTGGTAGAGGCCGCGGGCGATGCTCACCGACAGCACGCCACCGACCACGACCAGCGCGATGGCGCTGAGCAGCACCGTCACGACGACGGTCCGCACGCGCAGCGACCGTCGCCAGAGCCGGACCGGCGCCGCCGCCGCACGCCGGGCCTGGATCAGCCGGGTGCCGGGCAGGCGCTGGGGCACGCCCCCGGACATGCCCGTCAGACGGCCGCGCCAGCGCGGTAGCCGACGCCGCGCACCGTGGTCACGATCTTCGGGTTCTCGGGGTCGCGCTCGACCTTCGCGCGCAGCCGCTGCACGTGCACGTTCACGAGGCGCGTGTCCGCCTTGTAGTGGTAGCCCCACACCTGCTCGAGCAGCATCTCGCGGGTGAACACCTGGTGCGGCTTCGCCGCGAGGGTGTGCAGCAGGTCGAACTCGAGCGGCGTGAGCTGGATGGGGGTGTCGCCGCGGAGCACCTCGTGCCCGGCCGCGTCGACGACGAGGTCGCCGATGCGCAGCCGGCTGCCGTTCGCGGCGGGCGACGGGCGCAGGCGCGTCTTGATGCGGGCGACGAGCTCCTTCGGGTCGAAGGGCTTCACCACGTAGTCGTCCGCGCCGGACTCGAGGCCGAGCACCACGTCCATGGTGTCCGACTTCGCGGTGAGCATGATCACGGGCACACCGCTCTCGGCGCGGATCTCGCGGCAGACCTCGATGCCGTCGACGCCGGGCAGCATGAGGTCGAGCAGCACGAGGTCGGGCTTCGCGGTGCGGAACGCGGCGAGCGCCTTGGCGCCGTCGGCGCAGAAGACGGGCTCGAACCCCTCCGTGCGCAGCACGATGCCGATCATCTCGGCCAGCGCCGTGTCGTCGTCGACCACGAGGATGCGCCCGCCCATGCCTGACTTCTCCTTGAGCAGCTTCCCGCTCGGGTGCGCGGAAGGTGGCGTCAGCGTAACGCGAACGGAGCGGATCGTCGGGTGGGCGCCCCGGCTTCCCCCGGCTCGAGGGCTCGACATGGAAGAGTGGCGTCATGGCTGATCAGGGCGACGAATGGGTCTCGCCGTCCGGGAACGGCGCGACCGGCGGGTCCCGCCCCGCCCCCGAGGAGCCGCCGCGCTACGGCGAGCGGATCCCCGGGTGGACGCCGCCCGCACCCGAGGGGCCCGGCCCGCAGCCCGGGTACGCCGCCGCACCGCAGCCGGGCCCCGGGTACGTGCCGCCGCCGAAGCCCGGCCTCATCCCCCTGCATCCGCTGTCCTTCGGGCAGCTGCTCGGCGCCTCGTTCGGCGTGCTCCGCTACAACCCGCGCGCGACGATCGTGCCGACGCTGATCATCAACGTGGTGCAGGTGGTGCTGTCGCTCGGCCTCGTCGGCGTCGTCGGCATCTCGGCGCTCGACCGCATCCAGAACGCCACGAACGCGGACCGCGGCGCCATCATCGCCGGCAGCATCGCGGAGGGGGCGCTCGGCGGCATCGTCGTGGCGGCGATCTCCGTCTTCGGCACGGCGCTGCTGCAGGGGATGCTCGTGCTCGTCGTCGCGCGCGGCGCCCTCGGCGAGCGGCCGCGCGCCGGCGACGCCCTCCGCCGGGCGCTGAGGTCGATCTGGCCGCTGGTCGGCTTCGCCGTGCTCGTCGCGGCCGTGCAGATCGTCGCGATCCTCGTGCTCGTGCTGCTCGTGGTCGGGGTGGCGAGCATCGGCAACGCGGTCGGCATCGCGCTCGCGATCACGCTCGGGGTGCTCGGCGGCCTCGGCTACCTGGTCGCCGCGGGCTTCCTCGTCGTCAAGCTCGCGACCGTGCCGAGCGCGATCGTGCTCGAGCGCCTCGGCGTCTTCGCGGCGATCGGCCGCTCCTGGACGCTGCTGCGCGGCGCCTTCTGGCGCACCTTCGGCCTCTTCGCGCTGCTGCTCGTGATCATCTACTTCGCGAGCCAGCTGGTCGGCGTGCCGTTCAGCTTCCTCGGCACCGCGATCGGCGGCCTCCTCTTCCCGAACGCGGGGCAGAGCAACGACCCCGCGACGGTGATCCCGATCCTGCTGATCACCACCGTGCCGGCGGTGCTGCTCTCCACGATCGTGCAGGGCATCGGGCAGATCGCGCAGGTGTCGGCGTTCGCGCTCACCTACCTCGACCGGCGCATCCGGCGGGAGGGCCTCGACCTCGACCTGCAGCGGGTCGTGGAGCAGGGCGGCCCGGACCCGTTCGAGCCGGCGCCGCGGTGATCGGTCGGATCCCCGTGGCCGTCCCGGTGCATCCGGGCGGCGACCAGGCGCGCCAGTGGCTGCTGCAGGAGCTCGCGAAGGCGCCCTACCAGGCGGCGCGGCCGACCCCGTTCGACATCGTGTCGCAGGCGATCCTGCAGTGGTTCCAGAGCCTGTTCACCTCGAAGACGTCGGTGGCGCCGCCGGTGCTGCTCGTCGCGGCGCTCGTCGTGGTGGCCGCGGTGGTCGTGGTCGCGCTCGTGCTGTTCGGCGTGCCGCGGCTGAACCGCCGCAGCAGGATCGCCGGGTCGCTGTTCGGCGACGACGACCGGCGCGCGGCGGACGAGCTGCGCCGCTCCGCCGCCGCCGCGCTCGCCGCGGGCGACTGGTCGACCGCCGTGCTGGAGCGCTTCCGCGGCCTCGCCCGCGGGCTCGACGAGCGCACGGTGCTCACCGTCTTCCCCGGCACGACCGCCGCCGGCTTCGCCGCCAGGGCGGCCCGGGCGTTCCCCGGCGAGCAGGCGGCGCTCGCGGCCGCGGCCGCCGACTTCGACGCGGTCCGCTACGCCGGCAGGCCGGCGACGCGCGAGCAGGCCGAGGCGGTCGCGGCGCTCGACGACCGGCTCGTCGCCGCCAGGCCGGTGCTCGAGGACGCGGCGGCCCTGCCCGGATGACCGTGCTCGAGGAGACGCCGGCCGCCACCCCGACCATCCGACAGGGCCTGGCGCGGCTGCGGTTCGCCGGGATCGCGTCCGCGGTCGTCGTGGTGCTCGGCCTGCTCGGGCTGCTCTCGCTCGGCGGGGTCAACACCGGAACCCCGTTCGGCCCCGACAACCCGGCACCGGCCGGCGCGCAAGCGCTCCGCTCGGTGCTCGAGCAGCAGGGCGTGTCGGTCACCCAGGTGTCGCGCCTCGACGACGTGCCGAGCGGCACCGAGACGCTGCTCGTCGACGACGGGGACGGCATCCTGCCCGTCTCCGCGTGGCGCTCCCTGCTCCCCCGCGCACCGCGGCTCGTCGTGGTGGGGCCGGGCACGGTCGCGCTCGGCGTCGTGCTGCCGACGGCACGGGAGGCGGGCACGCCCGACCGCAGCACGGCGGCGGCCGGCTGCGCGGATCCGATCGCCGCGCGAGCGGGGCGGATGGATCTGCACGACGTCTCCGCCTCGATCCGCGTGCTCGGCGGCGCGACCGTCTGCTATCCCGACGGCTCCGGCGCGGGCCAGCTCGTCACCGGCACGACCGGCGGCACCCACGTGGTGCTCCTCGCGGACGGGACCGCGTTCGACAACGGCCACATCGCGTCCGCCGGCAACGCCGCGGTCGCCCTCACCGCGCTCGGCGCCGAGCCGCACCTCGTCTGGTACCGGCCGGATCCGCTGGATCCCGCGATCGGCGGCCGCGTGACGCTGCAGCACCTCACGCCCGCGTGGGTGACCCCGCTCGTGGTGCTCCTCTTCGCGAGCGGCCTCGCCGCCGCGCTCTGGCGCGGGCGCCGCCTCGGCCCGCTCGTGGTGGAGCGCCTGCCCGTGATCGTCCGCTCGCGTGAGACGGTCGAGGGGCGGGCCCGCCTCTACCAGCGCACCGGTGCCCGGCTGCGCGCCGCGGATGCGCTCCGCATCGGCGTGATCGGCCGGCTCGCCCCCGCGCTCGGCCTCTCCCGCCTCGCGACGGTCGACGAGGTCGCCGCCGCGACGGCGTCCGCCCTCGGCCGCCCCCTCGGGACGATCCGCGCGCTCCTGCTCGACGCGCAGCCGCGCACGGACGCCGACCTCGTGCGCCTCTCCGACGACCTCGCGCGGCTGGAGGCGGCGGTCACCGCCGCGGTCCGGCCCGACGCCCCTCGAACCGCCCCGCAGAACGGAGCCCCCACATGACCGACGACCTCCGCATCCGCCTCGCCGCCGTCCGCACGGAGGTGGGCAAGGCCGTGGTCGGGCAGGACTCGGCGGTGACGGGCCTGATCATCGCGCTGCTGGCACGCGGTCACGTGCTGCTCGAGGGCGTGCCCGGCGGCGCCAACACGCTGCTGGTGCGGTCGCTGTCCGCGTCGCTCGCGCTGCAGACGACCCGTGTGCAGTTCACCCCCGACCTGATGCCCGGCGACGTGACGGGCTCGACCGTGTTCGACGCCGGATCCGGGAGGTTCGACTTCCGCGCCGGGCCGGTCTTCACGAACCTGCTGCTCGCCGACGAGATCAACCGGACGCCGCCGAAGACGCAGTCCGCGCTGCTGGAGGCGATGGAGGAGCGCCAGGTGACGGTCGACGGCGTCTCCCGCAAGCTGCCCGAGCCGTTCCTCGTCGCCGCGACCCAGAACCCGGTCGAGTACGAGGGCACCTACTCGCTGCCGGAGGCGCAGCTCGACCGCTTCCTCATGAAGCTCGTGCTCGACCTGCCGCCGCGCGAGCAGGAGGTCGAGGTGCTCGCTCGGCACGCGGCGGGCTTCGACCCGCGCGACCTCGCGGGGGCGGGCGTGCGCCCCGTGCTGCGGCCGGAGGACCTCGTGCAGGCACGCGCCGCCGTGCAGCAGGTGCAGGCTGCGCCGGACGTGCTCACGTACGTCGTCGACCTCGTCCGCGGCACGCGCAGCGCCCCGAGCGTGCAGCTCGGCGTCTCCCCGCGCGGTGCGACGGCGCTGCTCGCGGCGTCGCGGGCCTGGGCGTGGCTGCGCGGCGCGCCCGCGCTCACCCCCGACCACGTGCAGGACATGGCCCTGCCGGTGCTGCGGCACCGCATCCGGCTCCGCCCGGAGGCCGAGCTCGAGGGCGTGTCGGTGGATGCGGTGCTGCGCAGCGTGATCGCGAACGTGCAGGTCCCCCTGTGACCCCCTCCTCTCCTCCTGCTCGGGGTTGCCACTCGTGGCGACTTCCCGACGCCTCAACCCCCCCACGCGGGGCAACCCCGGCTGCGCGCATGACGGGAGTTGCCACTCGTGGTGACTCCGGCGGCCTCCGGGGTCACCAC
>JBQCCU010000467.1:0-8622 GCA_051961935.1 Amnibacterium sp.
GCCGTCGGCGGCGATCCGCACGGAGCCGAGCGGCGGTCCCGAGAAGAGCTGCAGCCCGCGCACCTGGCGGGGGTTCCGGAGGTGGTCGAGCGTCACGGCGGCGAGCTCGGGCCAGTCGCCCGCCTCGACGACCAGCACCGAGCGGCCGGAGGCGGCGAGCGCCTCGGCCGCGACGCCGCCACCCGCCCCGGCACCGACGACGATCGCGTCGTAGCGCTCGGCGAGGTCGGCGGGGCGGATGCGCGCCTCGCGGTACTCGTCGACCGGTGGGACGAGCGGACGGTCGCCCTCGGGCCAGCGCCGCCAGCCGAGATCGTCCCAGGCAGCGGTGCCGCGGCCGGCGCGGTCCTCGGGGTTCGCCCAGTAGGCGTCCACGACGAGCGCGGTGAACCACTGCACGTCGGCGTCGTCGGACGCGAGCGCTGCGGCCGGGTCGTCCCCGGCGAGCGTCAGCACTCGGTCCAGCCGGTCCTGCCACTCGGGGCGCTCCGCCGCGACCACGGCGCGCACGTGCTCGACGACGCCCGTCGCGGACGCCCCGGGTGTGCCGTCGGCCGGCACGATGGCGTCGACCAGCCGGGCGATCGGATCCGTTCCCGCGTCCGTCATCGGAAGCCTCCTCGCGTCCCGATCCACGCTACGGCGTGCCGACTCCCCGCGTCCTTCCCGGATGCGGGACCCTGGCGCCGTGGGCTTCCTCGCGTTCCTGCTCCTCGGGCTGATCGCCGGCGCGGTCGCCAAGTTGATCCTGCCCGGCAGGCAGGGCGGCGGGTGGATCGGCACCCTCGTCGTCGGGGTCGTGGGCGCGCTGCTCGGCGGCTGGCTCGGCGGCCTGCTCTTCGGCGGCCGCGGGCTCGGCACGTTCTTCGAGCTGCGCACCTGGCTCTTCGCGATCGGCGGAGCGCTGATCGTGCTGATCGTGTGGGGCCTGATCACCGGCGGCCGGCGACGCGGCCGGCCCTGACCGCCGGTTCGGCCCGTACCCGGCCGACGCCCACCTTCCGCCGGTAGCAAGGACTCCCGACCGTGAGGGAGCAGCATGACGGAGAAGCGCCTCGGCCCGGAGGATCCGGGCCCGTTGCAGGATGTGGACGCGGACGTGCCGGTCGACGAGGACGTGATCGACATCGGCCGCAACGAGGGCCCCGAGCTCACGACCGACGTCGATGATGTGGACGCCGGCTCCAGCGGTGGCCGGCGGGACGCGGGCGTCGAGCCGCCCGACTGATCCCGGGTCCACCGTGCCGAACCGTCTCGCCGACGCCGTCAGCCCCTACCTGAGGAGCCACGCCGACAACCCCGTCGACTGGTACCCGTGGGGCTCGGATGCCTTCGCGGAGGCGGCCAGGCGGGACGTGCCGGTGCTCGTCTCGATCGGCTACATGACCTGTCACTGGTGCCACGTCATGGCCCGCGAGTCGTTCAGCGATCCCGCGCTGGCGGACTACCTGAACGCGCACCTCGTCGCGATCAAGGTCGACCGGGAGGAGCATCCCGAGGTCGATGCGGCGTACCTGGCGGCGGCGGGTGCCTTCACCCCGAACCTGGGCTGGCCGCTGAACGCCTTCGCGACGCCCGAGGGGCGCGTCTTCCACGCGGGCACGTACTCGCCGCCGTCCCCGGCCGCCGGGCATGCGTCGTTCCGGCAGGTGCTCGAGGCGGTGGTCGACGCGTGGACGGAGCGCCGCGGCGAGGTCGAGGCGTCCGCTGCGGGCCTCGCGTCGGCGCTCGCGGAGGCCGCCGCTTCGGCGCCGCCGCCGAGTGCGCTCGGTCCGGACGACGTCGCCCGGGTCGTCGACGAGCTGGGCGGCTACGAGGACCGCACGCACGGCGGCTTCGGCGGCGCCCCCAAGTTCCCCGTCGCGCCGGTGCTGCGCACCGCGCTCGCGCTCGGCGTCTCACCGCTGCTGCCGCCGGATGCCCGGATCCGGATCCGCGGGGTCGCCGAGCGGGCCCTCGCCGCGATGCGCGACGGCGGCCTCCGCGACCCGGTCGAGGGCGGCTTCTTCCGGTACGCCACGAGGCGGGACTGGTCGGAGCCGCACTACGAGCGGATGCTGACCGACAACGCGCTGCTCCTGCCCGCCTACGCGGAGGTCGGCGACCGGGAGGCGGCCGAGGGCATCGTGTCGTTCCTCGGCACCGTGCTGCGCCGGCCGTCCGGGGCCTTCGGCTCGGCGCAGGACTCCGAGAGCGTGCTCGACGGCGTGCGGAACGAGGGCGGCTACTACCGGCTCGACGCCGCGGCGCGCGCCCGCGTCAGCCCGCCCGCCGTCGACGGCAAGGTGCTCACCGGCTGGAACGGGCTCGCGGTCGGCGGCCTCGCCGAGGCGGCCTCCCGGCTCGCCGAGCCGCGCTGGCTCGCGCTCGCGACCACCGCCGCGGAGGCGCTGCTGGCCACCCACCTGGACGGCGACCGCCTGCTGCGGGCGTCCCTCGACGGCCGTCCCTCCGCCTCCGTCGCGACCCTCGAGGACTTTGGCGGCCTCGCCGACGGCCTGCTGTCGCTCGCGGTCGCCGCGGGCCGGGCCGACCTCGCGGTGACCGCTCGGGACCTCGTGGACGCCTGCCTGACGGACGGCCGGTTCGTCGCGCCGGGTGGGCACGATCCCGTGCTCGCTGCGCAGGGCGTCACCGTGGACGCCGATCCGGGCGAGGGGGCCTCGCCGTCCGGCACCACGCTGATGGCGCGGGCGTCCTGGCGTCTGCACCTGCTCACGGGGGAGCCGCGCTACCGGGACGCGGCGGCGACGGCCATCGGCCCGCTCGCCGCGCAGGCGGCGGCGCGGCCGATCGGCTTCGGTGGCCTGCTCGGCGTCGCGCTCGCGATGGCGGAGCCCGTGCGGCAGCTCGTCGTGGTGACCGACGACCCGTCCGGCCCGCTCGCGGCCGCCGCCCGCACCGTCCCGACCTCGATCACCGCGATCGTGACCCCCGTGGCCGCGAGCGCCCTCGCCGAGGCGGGATTCGAGCTGTTCGCCGAGCGCGGCCTCGTGGGCGGCGCCCCCGCGGCCTACGTCTGCCACGACTTCGTGTGCCGGCTGCCCGTCACCGATCCGGCTGCGCTCGCCTGACGGGCGCCGGCGGCGTCGAGCCCGGCGGACTGCTCAGGCGTTCGCGGCCCGTGCGCTCGTCAGTGGTGGCCGGCGCGGCGCAGGGTGCGGACGGCCCAGAACGCGACCGCGACGACGAGCACTCGGAGCCAGAGCTTGGGCGTGCGCACCCCTCGACCGTAGCGGGTGCCGCTGGGCCCTCGGATGGGCCCGCGATGGGAGCACTTCAGCAGGACGAGATCGCTTCAGCAGAACGAAACGGCCCGTCTCGTCCTGCTGAAGCGAACATGTCCTGCTGTCGTGCTCCCCGCGGCGGGTCAGCGGGGGAGCGCGAGGGCGGCGGCCAGGGCGAGGGCGTTCACCAGCGCGTGGGTGACGATGCCGGGGCCGAGCCGGCCGGTGCGGGTGGCGAGCCAGGCGACGACGAGGCCGATGGGGAAGATGCCGAGCACGAGCGCCACCCCGGTCACGAGGTCGGGCGCCTCGTGCAGGTGCAGCACGGTGAACACGGCCGCCGACAGCAGCACGCTCGTGTCGACGGCGAGGTGCCGGCGTGCCTCGGACGGCTCCGCGGCGCGGCGGAGCACGGCGGCCCGGATGGCGCGCATCAGCATCCCGCGGGTGATCAGCTCCTCGACCGCCGGGGCGACCAGCACCGCGACGACGCCGAGCACGACGTCGCCGGCGGTGGAGCCGGTGAGGTGCACGTTCGTCGTCGGTCGTGCCGGCGTCGCTGTGGCGAGCACCAGCCCGGTCAGCACCCGGACGATCTCGACCGCGATCGCGGCCAGCAGCCCGATCGCGAGGTCGACGGGGCGCAGCGCCAGCCCGTACTCCCGTCGCAGGGAGCCGGAGCCGAGCCGGCGCGCGACGACCACCGCGTAGCCGACGGCGACGGCGTACGCGCCGAGCCCGAGGGCGATCCCGCCGACCGGCGGCAGCCGGACGCCGAGCCGGGCGAGCCAGACCGGCACGAGCGGCTCGAGCGCGAAGAACACCACCACCGCGAGCGCGGCGGGCAGCCCCCACCGCATCGTCGACGGCGGTCGCCACAGGATCGACCGGTAGTCGCCCGGATCCGTGGCGGAGCGCAGCGTCACGCGTCCGCCCGGCCGAAGCCGGGCGGCACCGGGGCGGCCAGCGCCGCTACTCGCTGATCGCGCGCCGCGGCGTCGCGGTCAGCTCGTTCGAGCCCGCCTTCAGGGCGGCGAGCCGCGCCTCGATCTCCGACTGCGTGCCGAGGTCCTCGAGGCTCTCGAACTGCTTGTCGAGGCTCGAGGCGGCCAGCTCCTGCTGGCCCATCACCTTCGCCTCCTCGCGGCGCACCTTCGCCTCGAAGCGGCCGAGGTCGCTCGTCGGGTCGAGCACGTCGATGCTCCGCATCGCGTCGTGCACCTGCGTCTGCGCCGCCGCGCTCTTCTGCCGGGCGACGAGCTCGTCGCGCTTCGCGGTCAGCTCGGACAGCTTCTGCCGCATGCCCTCGAGGCCGGTCTTCAGCTTCTCGACCACCTCGGTCTGGGAGGCGATCGTCGGCTCGGCGGTCTTGGCCTCCTTCTCGGACTGCATCTGCTTGCCGATGGCGACCTTCGCCAGGTTGTCGAACTTGTCGGCGTCGGCGGTCTTGCCCGCCGTGCGCAGCTCGTCCGCCTTCGCGCTCGCCGCGAGCGCCTTGCGGCCCCAGTCGGCGGCTGCGGAGACGTCCTCCTCGTGGTCCTGCTCGAGCAGGCGCAGGTTGCCGATCGTCACCGCGACGGCGTCCTCCGCCTCGGCGATGCTGTTCGAGTAGTCGCGGACGAGCTGATCGAGCATGAGCTGCGGATCCTCCGCCTGGTCGATCAGCGCGTTCACGTTCGCCCGCACGAGCTGCGAGACGCGGCCGAGGATCGATTGCTTCGCCATCGCCGAACCCTTCCGTTGTCTGTTCCAGAGTCTGCCCATCAGAAGCCCCCTCCGCCACCGCCGCCGCCACCGAATCCACCGCCGCCGCCACCGAATCCGCCGCCGCCGCCGCTGAAGCCGCCGCCGCCTCCGCCTCCGCCGAAGCCGCCGCCCCAGCCGCCGCCACCCCAGCCACCGCCACCCCAGCCGCCGTGGCCACCGCCGAGCGCACCGCCGAGGATGCCGCCGAGGATCGCGCCCGTCAGGAACCCGCTGCCGCCTCCGCCGCCCATGCCGCCGCCGAAGGGGCCGCCGCGGAAGTCGTCCACGTCCTGCTGCGCGAGCTCGTAGGCCTCGTTCGCGAGCGCCTGCGCCCGCTGCGCGGCCGCGAGCGCGCGGACGGGGTCGTCGTGCTGCGCGGCCGTGGCGGCGTCGAGCTGCCGCTGGGCCTCGACGATGCGGGTGCGGGCATCGGTGCCCACCCCGCCCCGGCGGGTGTCGATGTAGCGGCGGGTCGCGTCGACCGAGCGGGCCGCCCCGTCGAGCACGCGCGGCAGCGCGCTCACCGCCCGGCGCTCGCTGTCGGCGCGGTCCCGCACCCGGTCGAGCACGCGGTTGAGGTCGGCGTTCGCTTGCTCGAGCGGTGGGAGGGCGGCGTTCGGCGCCTTGCCCGCCGCCGCGGTCACGGCCGCGTCGGCCTTGCGGACGAGCTCGTCGAGGGCCTGCCGGTCGTCCCCGGCGCGAGCCAGCAGCCGCCTGCCCTCGTCCGCGTCGCTGCGGGTGTCGGCGAGGGTCGCGTCGAGGCGGCGCTTCGCGGCCTCGAACTCGCCCGGCGCCGCGCTGATCCCGGCGAGCAGCGTGCCCGCCTGCCCGAGCGCCTGCTGGGCGCCGCGCAGGGCGACCGCGCCCTCGCCGGCCTTGTCGGACGGGGCCGCGCCGGCCCGCATGAGCGCCTCCTGCGCGAACGCGAGCAGCGACTTCGCCTGGTCCAGGTCGTCCTCGGTGCCGCGGGTCGCGTCGGCGCCGTAGCGGCTGCGGAGCTGCGCGACCGCGGTGCCGGCCGCGTCGACCTGCGCGGCGAGCCGGGCGCGGTCCGCATCCGCGGACCGCACCCCGTCGCCCAGCTGCGCCTCGAGCTTGCGGAGCCCGTCGAACGCGTCCTTCTGGGCGTCGAGGCCGGCGTCGGCCTCCTTCGCCAGCTGGATGATGCGCTGCGTCATGGTGCGCCGCTGCTCCGGCGTCTCCGGGATCTCGTCGTCGAGCTGCTGGCGCAGCGCGAAGGCCTCCTTCGCCTTCGCCCTGGCGGTCTCCAGCTCGGCGTGGAACGGCTTCGCCGCCTCCTCGCCGAACTCCGCCTCCGCGAAGCCGAGCTCCTGCTCGCTCGTCGTCAGCTCGTCGTCGAGCGCGATCAGCGCCTTCGCCGCCTGCGCGTCGAGGGTCTTCTGGTCCACCGGCGGGGCGGCCGGAGGACCGACCGGCGCCGGGCCCGCGCCGCCGCCCGCGGCGATCGCGCTGCGCCGGCGCAGCACCCGCACCACGATGACCACCACGATGATCAGGACCACGACCAGGAAGAGCGTGAGGAACACGGATGCGCCGCGCGGCCCGGACGAGGTGCCGGATGCGGAGCCGGAGAGCCGGCTGTCGAGCGCCTTCGCGAACGAGACCGTCGCATCCGCCCACTGCGAGCGCGCGAGGCCCGGCTTCAGGTCCGAGGTGATGAGGCTCTGGATGTCGGAGTTCGAGAGCGGGTAGTCGTTCGACCGCGCGTAGCCGTACTGGCGCGACTGCACCGCGATCGCGACGAGCAGGTCGCCCGTGCCGAGCCCGCTGCGCTGCGCCGAGGCGATCGCCCAGTCCTGGTCGTTCGCGGGGTCGCTGAACGTGTCGACGAAGACGACCGTGAGGCGCGTGCTCGTGTCGTTCGAGACCTGGTCGACCGCGGTGCGGGCCGTCGAGGCCTGCGCGGCGGACAGTACGTTCGCCTGGTCCACCACGGACGCGCCGCCGGTGTCGACCGGGGAAGCCGCCTCAGCCGCGGACGCGCCGCCGACGGTGAGCAGGACGCCGAGCACGAGGCCCGCCGTGATCCGGCGCAGACGCATCGCGCATCCCTCCAACTGGAACGAGCATGCATCGTATCGACGCAGGGGCGATCCGCGCAGGTGCGGATCCGATGGAACCGCTGAGCATCGGCCCGCATCCACCCGCCCTCCGGAATACTCGGACCGCACCATCGGCGAGGACAGCGTGGAGGTCGAGATGGGGTTCCCGGAGTCGTTCGTGTTCGGATCGGCCACCGCGTCGTACCAGAACGAGGGGGCGGTGGCCGAGGACGGCCGGCGCCCCAGCATCTGGGACACGTTCAGCCACACGCCCGGGCGGACGGTGAACGGCGACACCGGCGACGTCGCGGACGACCACTACCACCGGCTCGAGTCGGACCTCGACCTCATGGCCGACCTCGGCCTGCAGGCCTACCGCTTCTCCGTGGCGTGGCCGCGGGTCGTGCCGGAGGGCCGCGGGGCGACGAACCGGGCCGGGCTCGACTTCTACTCCCGCCTCGTCGACGGGCTGCTCGCGCGGAACATCGCGCCGGTCGCGACGCTCTACCACTGGGACCTCCCGCAGCCGCTCGAGGACGAGGGCGGCTGGACCGTCCGCAGCACCGCCGACGCGTTCGCGGACTACGCCCGCGTGGTCGGCGAGGCGCTCGGCGACCGGGTGCAGACGTGGACCACCCTGAACGAGCCGTGGTGCGCGGCCTACCTCGGCTACGCGTCCGGGGTGCACGCGCCCGGCCGCACCGACCGGCTCGCGAGCCTGCAGGCCGTCCACCACCTGAACCTCGCCCACGGGCTCGCGCTCACGGCGCTCCGCGAGGTGGTGCGGAACGACCCGCAGTACTCCGTGACGCTCAACCTCCACGTGTTCCGCCCGGAGGGGCCGACCGGCGAGGAGGCCCAGCGGCGCGTCGCGGCGCTCGGCAACGCGGCGTTCCTCGGGCCGATGCTCGAGGGGGAGCTGCCGGCCGACCTGCTCGAGGTGACGAAGGGCATCACCGACTGGTCGTTCGTGCAGGCGGGCGACCTCGCCCGCATCCACCAGCCGATCGACGTGCTCGGCGTGAACTACTACTCCACCAGCCGGGTGCGGATGTGGGACGGCGAGGGCGCGAAGCAGCAGGCGGACGGCCACAACGCCTCCGCCGCGACGCCGTGGCCGGGCGCGGAGGACGTCGAGTTCCTGCCGCAGCCGGGCCCGTACACCGACATGGGCTGGAACATCGAGCCCCAGGGGCTCGCCGACCTCCTCACCGCGCTGCACCAGCGGTACCCCGGCCTGCCGCTGATGGTCACCGAGAACGGGGCCGCGTTCCCCGACACCGTAGAGGACGGCGCGGTGCACGACACCGCGCGCGTCGACTACATCCGCCGCCACCTGCAGGCGGTGCTCGACGTGATCGAGCGGGGCGTGGACGTGCGCGGCTACTTCGTGTGGTCGCTGCTCGACAACTTCGAGTGGGCGTACGGCTACACCAAGCGGTTCGGGATCGTGCGCGTGGACTACGACACCCAGGAGCGGATCCTCAAGGACAGCGCCCGCTGGTACCGCCGCCTCATCGCCGAGCGCGCCCTCCCGGAGGCCTGACCCGCCGAGCTGAGCAGGTGGCTTGCCACTTTCCGCCCTC
>JBQCCU010000468.1:0-5367 GCA_051961935.1 Amnibacterium sp.
CCTCCGGCGGCAGCTCGTAGCCCTCCTCGATGCCCTTCAGCCCGGCGGCGAGCAGCAGCGCGAAGGAGAGGTAGGGGTTCGCGGCCGAGTCGATCGCGCGGTACTCCACCCCCGCCGACAGGCCCTTGCGCTGCTTGTAGAGCGGCACGCGGACGAGCGCGGACCGGTTGTTGTGCCCCCAGCACACGTAGCTCGGGGCCTCGTCGCCGCCCCAGAGCCGCTTGTATGAGTTGACGAACTGGTTCGTCACCGCGGAGATCTCGGGCGCGTGCTTCAGCAGCCCGGCGATGAACTGGCGCCCGATCATCGACAGCTGGTACTCGCCGCTCGCGGAGTAGAAGGCGTTCGAGTCGCCCTCGAACAGCGACATGTGCGTGTGCATGCCGCTGCCGGGCTGCCCCGACATCGGCTTCGGCATGAAGGTCGCGTAGACGCCCTGCTCGATCGCGACCTCCTTGATCACCGTGCGGAACGTCATCACGTTGTCCGCGGTGGTGAGCGCGTCCGCGTAGCGGAGGTCGATCTCGTTCTGGCCGGGCCCCGCCTCGTGGTGGCTGAACTCCACCGAGATGCCGAGGTCCTCGAGCATGCGCACGCTGCGGCGACGGAAGTCGTGCGCGGTGCCGCCCGGCACGTTGTCGAAGTAGCCGGCGGCGTCCACCGGCTCCGGTCCCTCGGGGCCGAGCGTGCTCGACTTGAGCAGGTAGAACTCGATCTCCGGATGCGTGTAGAAGGTGAAGCCGTGCTCCGCCGCCTTCGCGAGGGCCCGCTTCAGCACGTTCCGCGGGTCGGCCGCGGCCGGCTGCCCGTCCGGGGTCGTGATGTCGCAGAACATCCGCGCGGTCGGGTCGATCTCGCCGCGCCACGGCAGCACCTGGAACGTGCTCGCATCCGGCTGCGCGAGCACGTCCGCCTCGTAGGAGCGGGTGAAGCCCTCGATGGCGGACCCGTCGAAGCCGATCCCCTCCGCGAAGGCGCCCTCGACCTCGGCCGGGGCGATGGCGACGGATTTCAGCGTCCCGACGACGTCGGTTAACCAGAGGCGGACGAACTTGATGCCGCGTTCCTCGATCGTGCGGAGCACGAAGTCGCGCTGCTTGTCGACCACGTCGGTGTCGTCTCCTCGTCCACGGACCGGATCCGAGCGCTCTCGGAGCCGTCCATAAACTATCGGGCATGCCTTCCGAGCGCACCGCCACCCCGCGGCGCTGATCGCCGGGGCGTCACCCACGCGAAGGAACGAGGCCGTTCCCGCCCCGGCTCACTACGCTCGGCGTCATGGCTGATCCCCGCGCCAGGGTGCGCACCCGGCACTTCCAGCAGGCGAAGGAGTCCGGCATCCGCATCACCGGGCTCACCAGCTACGACGTGCAGACCGCCGAGATCTTCGACCAGGCGGGCGTCGACTTCCTGCTCGTCGGCGACTCCGCCGGCAACGTGGTGCTCGGCTACGACTCCACGGTCCCGGTGACCGCGGACGAGCTCATCCCTCTCACGCGGGCCGTGGCGCACGCCGCCCGGCGGGCGTTCGTGATCGCCGACCTGCCGTTCGGCTCCTACGAGCTGGGCCCCGACCAGGCGCTCACCACCGCGTTCCGGTTCATGAAGGAGACCGGCGCGCACGCGGTGAAGCTCGAGGGCGGCCGCCGCAGCGCCAGGCAGATCGAGCGGATCGTCTCCGCCGGCATCCCCGTGATGGCGCACATCGGCTTCACCCCGCAGAGCGAGCACCGCCTCGGCGGCCACCGGGTGCAGGGCCGCGGCGCGGATGCGGACGAGCTGATCGCCGACGCGCAGGCGGTGGAGGACGCGGGCGCGTTCGCGGTGGTGCTCGAGATGGTGCCGTCGAGCGTCGCCGAGCGAGCGACCGAGCTGCTCACGATCCCGACCATCGGCGTCGGCGCCGGGCCGCACGTCGACGGCCAGCTGATGGTGTGGACGGACTTCGCGGGCCTCACCGCCGGCCGCATCCCGAAGTTCGTGAAGCGGTACGCGGACCTGCGGGCGACGCTCACGGACGCGGTCGAGGCGTTCCGGGAGGACGTGGCCGAGGGCCGCTACCCGGCCCCCGAGCACGAGTACGAGTAGGACGACGAGCCGCCCTCAGCGCTCGCGGCGGTCCTCCTCCGCCCACCGGCGGCTGTTCTCCGCGATGCGCGCCGCGGCGCCCTCGGCCTCCTCGCGGGTCTTGTAGGGGCCGGCACGGTCCGACCACGGCGACTTGGCGCCGTGCTCGACCTGGTGCGTGCTCGTGTTGTACCACCAGGCGTCGTCGTCGGCCATCCCCGCTCCTCGCTCATCGGGCCCTCACCGGGCTCCCGGTCGGCATCGTATGCCTGCACGCTAGATTGAGGCCGTGGCCCAGGCGATCGGCATCGACATCGGCGGCACCGGCATCAAGGGCGGCCTCGTCGACGTGCGCAGCGGCGAGCTGCTGAGCGATCGGATCAAGCGGCCGACGCCCGAGGGCGGTGAGCCGGACGACATCGTGAAGGTCGTCCACTCGATCCTCGCGGAGCTCGACGACCGAGCGGCCGACGCCCCGATCGGCGTCTGCTTCCCCGCCATCGTCCGGAACGGCCGCACCATGTCCGCCGCGAACGTGTCGAAGAAGTGGGTCGGCCTCGCCGCCGAGCAGCTCTTCGAGCGCTCGCTGGCCCGCGACATCACGTTCGTCAACGACGCGGACGCGGCCGGGTACGCCGAGAGCCAGTTCGGCGCCGCGAAGGACGTCGACGGCCTCGTGCTCATGACCACCCTCGGCACGGGCATCGGCAGCGCGATCATCTACCGCAACCTGCTCGTCCCGAACGCGGAGCTCGGTCACCTCGACATCGGCGACCGGCACGACTACGAGACCTACGCCTCGAACGCCGTCCGGGAGCGCAAGGAGCTCAGCTGGAAGCGGTGGGCCGCGCTCCTCGAGGTCTACTACCGGAGGCTCGAGTTCCTGTTCTCCCCCGACCTCTTCATCGTCGGCGGGGGCGTCTCGAAGCACGCGGACGAGTTCCTGCCCCTGCTGGAGCTCGACACCCCGATCGTGCCCGCCGCGCTGCGCAACAACGCCGGCATCCTCGGCGCCGCGGCCCTCGCCGCCCACGGTGCGGGCGAGCGGTACACGACCGCCGCCGAGCACCTCGTGCGCGAGACGAACGAGCGCGCCCCCGCGCCCGCGTCCTAGCCCCCCGCCCGCCTAGACTGCACGGTGGAACGGGCCGGCAGACGGTCGCGTCGGCCGCTTCGGCGGCCGCCGAGGAACGTCCGGGCTCCGCAGAGCAGGGCGGTGGGTAACGCCCACCCGGGGTGACCCGAGAGCAAGTGCAACAGAGAGCAGACCGCCACGACCGCCGTCAGGCGGACGGGGTAAGGGTGAAACGGTGGTGTAAGAGACCACCAGGGGTCCGGGTGACCGGACCCGCTGGGTAAACCTCGCCCGGAGCAAGGTCGAACAGGGGCCGATTCGGTTGCTCGCCGATGGTCCCGGGTGGACCGCTGGAGGGCTGCGGCAACGCATCCCCGAGATAGATGGCCGTCACCGCTCCGTCACGGAGCGGTACAGAACCCGGCGTATCGCCGGCCCGTTCCACTCCCCCGCGGCTCGCGGAGGACGCCGGTCCGGCGAATGGGCTAGAGGCCGCTCTCCGCCGTCCGGATGAGGATGCAGTTGCTCTCCGGATCGAGCACGACGGCCTCCGGGGGCGCCGCGCGCACCTCGGCGAGGTCGGCCCCGGTGAGCGCCATGTTGCTGCCCTGCGAGACGCCTCGGGTCAGCAGCGCCGCCCCGACCCCGTACCGCGTGCGCTGCCGGTCGTACAGCGCGACGAGCGGGGCGGGCAGCTCGGCGACGAGCGCCGCCCGCTCTGCCGCCACCCGCTCCTCGTTCGCGGCGAGGCCCGCGAGGGCGTCGTCCTGGTCCGCCTGGAGGTGCCGCACCCGCTCCTCCGCCGCGGTGAGCGCCGTCGACGTCTCGGCCGCTGCCGCCTCCGCCGTCTCCAGCGCCTCCATCAGCTCGAGCTCGTCGTCCTCGAGCGCGCTGCGCCGGCGGATCAGCGAGGCGATCTCCTGCTCCAGGCCCTGCGCGTCCTTCGGGGAGGACGTGGCGTTCAGCCGGCCCCGGTCGCGGGTGAGCCGCTGCTCCACGAGCTCGACGTCGGACTCCAGCCGCTTCAGCCGGGTGCGCAGGTCCTCGAGGCCGCCCCGCTCATCCGCCGCACGCCGGCGGAGGCCGCTCTGCTCCGCGGTGGCCGTGGGGAGGTCCCCACCCTGCTGCAGCCGACGGCGATGCGCGGCGATGCGGCCGAGCTCGTCGTCGAGGGCCTGCAGCTCGAGCAGCCGCACCTGCACCTCCGGGGGCGCGGTCACTCCCGAGACGCTCACCCCTCCACACTATCGACGGGCTGCCTGCTGCCGCTGCGCAAGCGGGAGGCGGGCGGCGCCGATGCCCGGACGATGGCGATCCGGGCGAGCACCGCGGCGACGAGGCCGAGCACGAACGCGGCGAGCAGACCGGGCGCGGGTGTCCCCCGCCAGACGGAGCCGGAAGCGATGTGCAGCACGTCGAGGACGGGGCTCCGCTCACCCGGCACGGCGAGCCCGTCGGTCAGCAGCCAGCCGGTCGCGACCGCGACGACGGACGCCCAGAGGAGCACCGCCCGTGCCGAGCGGCCGGCCGGGGCACGCAGCGGCGCGAGGGTGGTGACACCGGCCCACACGGCGACCGGGACCCCGAGCACGGGACCGATCGACGCGAGCGCCGTCCCGGCGTCCAGGCCGGCCGCCAGGAGCACGAGCGCGAAGGCGAGGGCGAGCAGGCCCGCCGCCACCGCGCCGAGGCGCGCCGATCGGCCCGCGCCGAGCAGCACGGCGGCGGCGTCGCCGGCGGTGGAGACGAGCAGCGCCGGCAGCGGCAGTGCGGCGAGCAGCAGCAGCACTGCGAGGGGCGCGGCGGCCGCGGCGGGCGTGGCGTCGGCGAGCACGCCCGCGAACGCGGTCGCCGGATCCCCCGACACCCCCTCCCCTCGACCGACGGCGATCGCGACCACGACCACGACCAGCCCCACGACGGCGGCGAGCACCAGGCCGAGGCCGGCGCCCCGCCCGCGACGCCGCCCGCTCGCGGTCCGGACCGCGTCGGCGGCGGTCGCGGTGAGCACGAGGCCGACGACGCCGAAGCCGAGCGCGCCCGCGACGACCGACGCACCCGCGACGGGCGCCGCGGGAACGGGAACGGCGACCGCCGGTGCCGTGACGATCAGCACCGCCGCGGCGGCGAGGAGCGCGACGCCCGACAGGTCGGCGAGCACGATCCGGGTCACACGGCGGGGCCAGACGGCGGAGACGACCGCGGCCAGGCCCACCCCCACGACG
>JBQCCU010000469.1:0-16046 GCA_051961935.1 Amnibacterium sp.
CGCCCGCGGGACTCGGCAGCCGCGAGGCGGCCCGCCGGCTCGCCATCCACGGGCCGAACGTGCTGCCGCCCAAGGCGCGCAGCGGCTGGCTGCGGCAGGTGCTGCGCCAGCTCGTGCATCCGCTCGCGCTGCTGCTCTGGCTCGCCGCGCTGCTCGCGTTCGTCAGCGCCTCCCCGGTGGTGGGCTGGAGCGTCGTCGGGGTCATCGCCCTGAACGCGCTCGTCGCCGTGCTGCAGGAGCGCCAGGCGGCGAAGGCGGTCGACGCGCTCGCGACCTTCCTGCCGCCGCAGGCGCGGGTCCGCCGTGACGGGCGCACCCTGCTCGTGGCCGCCGCCGACCTCGTGCCGGGCGACCTGCTCGTGCTCGTCGAGGGCGACCGGGTGTCCGCGGACGCGCGCATCGTCGAGGGGGCCGTGGACGTCGACGCGTCGGCGCTGACGGGGGAGTCCGCGCCCGTGCACCGGGCGGCCGGGGGCGCGCCGGCCGCCCGGGTGCTCGACGCCGGGGTCCGCGTCTTCTCCGGGACCTCCTGCGTCGCCGGGTCCGCGCACGCCGTGGTCGTCGCGACGGGCGCGCGCACCGAGCTCGGGCGGATCGCGGCGCTGTCCCAGCACGAGCGCCGCGGGGCCGCGAGCCCGCTCGAGCGGCAGGTGCGCCGCGCCACGTGGGTGATCGCGGTCGTCGCGGTGGGCATCGGCGGCCTCTTCCTGCCGTTCGGCCTGCTCGCCGGCCTGAGCCTGCCGAACGCCGCCCTGTTCTCGGTGGGGCTGATCGTCGCGAACGTGCCGGAGGGGCTGCTGCCGACGATCACGCTCGCGCTCGCGCTCGGCGTGCGGGTGCTCGCCCGTCGCGGTGCGCTCGTGAAGCGGCTGTCGGCCGTGGAGACGCTCGGGTCGACGACCGTGATCTGCACCGACAAGACCGGCACGCTGACCGAGAACCGGATGCGGGTGGCGGAGCTCCGCATCGGATCGAGGTCGTTCGACCCGGCCGGGACGGAGGTCCCCGCTGCCGTCCTCGCCGTGATGGCCGACTGCGTCGCCGCGGACCTCGTGGTCGATCCGATGGAGCTCGCGCTTTCCGACGCGGCGACCGCCGCCGGGGCGGCGCGCCGGCCGCCGATCGCGGTCTTCCCGTTCGATCCGCGCCGCCGCCGGATGAGCGTCGTGGTGGCGGCGCCGGACGGTCCGCTCGTCGAGGTGAAGGGGGCGCCCGAGCAGGTGCTGCCGTGCTGCACGGCGCTCGACGAGGGCGACGGTCCCCGGCCGCTCGGCCGGACCGAGCGCGCAGCGGTCGAGGACGCGCTCGCCGCCCTCGCCGCGCGGGGGCTGCGGGTGCTCGCGCTCGCCCGCCGTGCCGCCGTTCTCGTCCCGGCGACCGCCGTCGACGCGGAGGCGGGGCTCACCTTCCTCGGGCTCGTCGCCCTCGTCGATCCGCCGCGCCCCGGCGTCGCCGCCGCGGTCGCCGCATGCCATACGGCCGGCATCCGCGTGCATGTGATCACCGGGGACAACGGGGCGACCGCGGCCGAGATCGCCCGGCAGGTCGGCATCCGCACCAGCCGCATCGTGCAGGGCGCCGAGGCGGACGCGATGACCGAGCCCGAGCTCGAGGCCCTGCTGCGCGGGGAGGGGGAGCTGGTCTTCGCGCGAGCGACCCCCGAGGGGAAGCTGCGGATCGCGGACGCGCTGCGGGCGAACGGCGAGGTCGTCGCGATGACCGGCGACGGCGTCAACGACGCCCCCGCGCTGCACGCGGCGGACATCGGCGTCGCGATGGGCCGCTCCGGGACCGACGTCGCGCGGGCCGCGGCCACGCTCGTGCTCGTCGACGACGACTTCTCGACCATCGTGACCGCGGTGCGCGAGGGGCGCCGCGTCTACGACGACCTCCGCAAGTTCGTGCTCTACGTGTTCGTGCACGCCGTGCCGGAGGTCGTGCCGTTCACCGTGTTCGCGCTCGCCGGCGGGCTCGTGCCCCTGCCGCTGACCGCCCTGCAGATCCTCGCCATCGACCTCGGGACGGAGGTGCTCCCGGCCCTCGCGCTCGGCCGGGAGGCCGCCGAGCCCGATGTGATGCGACGGCCGCCCCGGCCGCAGCGGGAGCCGCTCATCACCCGCCACCTGCTCGCCAGGGCGTGGGGCCTCATGGGCTTCACCTGCGCGGCGCTCAGCCTCGGCGCGTTCTTCGTCGTCCTCCGCGCGGGCGGGTGGACGCCGGGTGCGCCGACCGGGCCCGGCAGCCCGCTGCACGGCGTCTACCTGACGGCGACGACCGTCTGCTTCGCCGCCATCGTGGTCTGCCAGATCGGTACGGCCTTCGCCGCCCGCACCGAGCGCGCCGCGCTCAAGGACGTGGGGGTGACGACGAACCGGCCGCTGCTCATCGCCATCGGGGTCGAGCTGCTGTTCGTCGCGGCGCTCACCTACCTGCCGCCGCTGCAGCTCGCCTTCGGCACGGCGCCGCCGCCGCTCTGGGCGCTCGCCCTGCTCGTCCCGTTCCCCGTGCTCGTCTGGGGCGTCGACGAGATCGCGCGGACGGTGCGTCGGCGTCGGGCGTCCCCCGCCGGTGCCTGAGCCGGAATGCGCATCGAATTCCTTCTTTCCGCATCGTTTCCCCCCGGATAGGCCGGAGGCCGAACGATACGGGAATCGGATGGTGCGGATGGGATCCGGAACCTATCCGCCGCGTATCCGGAGATGTACTGTCGGGGCGAAGCACCCCTCGGCCGCTGCCGACAGAGCGGGGGGAGGCGGAGGATGAACGACTCGGGGCTGTCATTCCCGGACCAGCCGCGCGTGGAGCTCGACCGCCGGCTGTCCGAGCTCGTCGAGGCCGCGAACGAGGTCCTCGCCACGCAGGGGCGCCTGCGCGCCCTGCTCCGCGCGAACCAGGCCATCACCGCGCAGCTCGATCTCGATTCCGTGCTCCGCAGCGTCGTCGAGGCCGCCCGCGAGCTCACCGGGGCGCGGTACGCGGCGCTCGGGGTGCTGGGCGAGCAGGGCGGGCTCGAGCGGTTCATCCACTCCGGCATGCCGCAGGAGGAGGTCGAGCGCATCGGGCACCTGCCCCACGGCGAGGGGCTGCTCGGCGCCGTGATCGCCGATCCGCAGCCCATCCGGATCCCGGACATCGCGGCCGATCCCCGCTCGGCGGGATTCCCCGAGGGGCACCCGGCGATGCGCGAGTTCCTCGGCGTCCCGGTGCGCATCCGCGGCGCGGTCTACGGCAACCTCTACCTCACCGAGCGCGGCGGCGTCCCCTTCACCGAGGAGGACGAGCAGCTCGTCCGCTCGCTGGCGGTCACCGCCGGCTACGCGATCGAGAACGCGCGCCTCTACCGTGAGACGCGGCGCCGGCAGGAGTGGATGGCGGCGTCCGCCGAGATCAGTGCGCGGATGCTCGCGCCCGAGGACGGCGAGGCGCTGCCGCTCATCGCCGCCCGCGTGCAGTCGCTCGCGCAGGCGATGAGCACCTTCGTCGTCGTCGTGACCGAGGACGGCGATCACGTGACCGCCGTCGACGTGCAGGGCGAGGACCCGAACCGGGTGCAGGGTGTGCCCACGCCGCTCGACTCCACGATCGCGGCGGAGACGATCCGCACCGGCGTGTCACGGCGCTTCGAGGAGCGCGAGATCCGGGCGACGGGGCGGCCGCAGCTCGCGGCCTTCGGTCCCGTGATGGTGCTGCCGCTCGGCGGGACGGACCGGGTGGTGGGTGCGCTCGTCGTCGCGCGCGCGCCAGGCGGCCCGTCGTTCACCGACGCGGAGCTCGCCGCGGCGACCGACTTCGGCGGCCGAGCGGGCGTCGCGCTCGAGCTCGTCCGGGTGCGCCGCGAGGCCGAGCGGGTGCTGCTGTACGAGGACCGGAGCCGGATCGCCCGCGACCTGCACGACCGCGTGATCCAGCAGCTCTTCGCGACCGGCATGCAGCTGCAGGGCGTGCTCGGCACGCTGCCGCCGGGCCGCAACGCGGAGCGCATCGACGCCGCGATCGCGAGCCTCGACGACTCGATCACGCAGATCCGCCGGGTGATCTTCACCCTCGAGTCCACCGCCCGCGGGCCGGAGCGGGCGACCGGCCGGCAGCGGCTGTTCGACCTGATCGAGCGGCTCAGCGTCGACCTCACGGTCGATCCGACGGTCCGGGTCAGCGGCCCGGTCGACGCGGTGCTCGACGGGGACCTGGCGGAGGACGTGCTCGCGGTCGTGCAGGAGGGCCTCTCGAACGCGGTCAAGCACGCCGCGGCCAGCGAGATCGCGATCGACGTGCAGGCCGACAAGCACGGGGTCAGCGTGACCGTGACGAACGACGGGCTGCCGCTCGCCCCGTCCGGCCGCCGAAGCGGGCTCGGCAACCTCGAGGAGCGCGCCACCCGCCGCGCGGGCACGATGGCGCTCGACGGCGAGGAGGGGCGCACGGTGCTGCGCTGGGCGGTGCCGCTGCGCCGCACCCGCTCGCACCGCTGACGTCAGCGCCGCTCGGACGCCGCGGCCTGCTTGTCCCGCACGACGAGGACGTCGCAGCCGGCGTGCTCGGCGCACGCGGTGCTCACGGAGCCGAGGAGGAGCCCGGCGAAGCCGCCGTGACCACGGCTGCCGACCACGAGCACGTCGGCGTCGCGGCTCTCGTCGAGGAGCACCCGCGCCGCGCCACCCTGCACGATCGCGGTCGTGAGGAAGGCGGGCCGCTCGGAACCGAAGGCGGCGGTGAGCGCCTCCTCCTGCGCCTCCCGCGCGCCGCCCTCGAGCAGGTCGAAGGGGATCGGCTCCTCGGCCGCGACCAGCACCGGGTACGACCAGCATGTGACGGCGCGGACGGTGCCGCCCATGGCGGCGGCCATCCCGGCGGCCCGCCGCAGCGCCGCGACCGACTCGGGGGAGCCGTCGACGCCGACCACGAGGCGGCGCGGGCGCTCGGCTCCGGGGTCGGGGGAGGTCGCGGGCGAGGGGACGGGGGTCGCTGACGTCATGCCGTCAGCCTCGTCGGGGGCGCCGGCGCCCGGCAGAGCCGAAAGGCCTCCGCGGCGGGCGGGGGCCGAAGGTCCCTGGACGATCCTCCCTCGCGGGGCCAGGCTGGTGGGGCACCTGCCCCTGAGCGACCGGAAAGCGGATCCATGACCGACGACATCACCGTGTTCCTCGTCGACGACCACGAGCTCGTCCGCCGCGGCGTGGCCGAGATGCTGGAGACCGACCCGGCCATCCGCGTGATCGGCGAGGCGAGCACCGTGGAGCAGGGCAAGGGCCGCATCCTCGCGACGGCCCCGCGTGTGGCGCTGCTCGACGTGCGGCTGCCCGACGGCAGCGGCGTCGACCTCTGCCGTGACCTGCACGCGCTGGCCCCCGACGTGCGCTGCGTGATGCTCACCGGCTATGACGACGACGAGGCCATGTATTCCGCCGTCATCGCCGACGCCGCCGGCTACGTGCTGAAGGACATCCGCGGCAGCGGCCTCATCGACGTCGTGAAGCGCGTCGCGACCGGACGATCCGCGCTCGACCCCGGGCTCGTCAAGGCGGTGCGGAACCGGCTCCGCTCCGGCCCGAGCGCCGACCCCAGGCTCTCGACCCTGAACCCGCGGGAGCGCGAGGTGCTCGCCCTCATCGCGGACGGGCTCACCAACCGCCAGATCGGCAACCGGCTGTCCCTGACCGAGAAGACCGTGAAGAACTACGTCTCGAGCCTGCTCAGCAAGCTCGGCCTGCAGAGCCGCACCCAGGCGGCGGTGCTGCACCTCGAGACCAGGTCGACCGGACCGATCCCCGTCGCGCGTCCCTGAGCGCTCCGATGGATGCGACGGGGGGCGCCGTGCAGGGCGCGGCGGCGGACGGGACGCTCTACGAGCTCGCGGAGGACGACTGCTGGGCGCTGCTCGAGCGGGAGACGCTGGGGCGGCTCGCCATCGACGCGGCGGGCATCGTCGACCTGTTCCCGATCAACTACGTCGTCGACGGCCGGCGGGTCTTCTTCAAGACCACCGAGGGCACGAAGCTCGCCGGCCTCGCCGTGCACGATCAGGTGGCGTTCGAGATCGACGGCACGGACGAGCTGACGGCGTGGAGCGTCGTGGTCAAGGGCCGCGCGCGCGTGCTCGACGACTGGAGCGGCCTCGGCGAGGTGGAGCGGCACCGGATCGTGTCGTGGCTGCCGACCGTGAAGTCCCGCGTGGTGGTGCTCGAGCCCGAGTCGGTGACGGGCCGGAGCTTCGTCCGGGGACAGGACCCCGACTCCGACTGGTACTGACCGGTCCGCGGTACGGCCGGTGCCCGGTAGGGCCGACACTGGACCGCATCCTGCCGGGCGACCTCAGGGCAGCAGGAGCACGGCCCAGCCGGCCCCGACGGCGAGCCCGGCGACGACACCGGCGATCGTGGCCGCACGGGCGATCCCCGGCAGCGGCGCCTCGGCGGCGGCCTCGTGGCCCTCGAGCGCATGGACCGTCCGCGTGGCCGCGCGGGGCATCCGGCCGGCCTGCTTGCGCGTCGTCAGGGTGCTGCTCCCGCTCCTGCGCCGGGCCGGGGCGTCCGGCACGAGAGGCAGTCTCCGGGGCCGCACCCGTCGCACGGCAGGGCCGTTCGTCCCGGCCCGGCTCGGGACCTTCGGCACTCCGCCGCCGCGGGCGGAGCGGCCAGGCTCTCGGCAGGCGGAACGGGAGGGATCCAGGTGCTGATCGAGCGGACGGTGGTCGGCTGGGACGGCTCGGCCCCCGCCGAGCAGGCGCTCCGGTGGGCCGCGGACCGGGCCGAGCGACGGAGGATCACCCTCCACGTCGTCCGGGTCCTCGATCCCGAGACGGCTTCGGAGGGCGTGACGGCGGCCCGCACCGCGCTGCACGACGCCGTCGCCGCGCTCGGTCACGTGCGCCCGGACCTCCCGGTCACCGCGGAGCTCGTCGTGGGCCGCCCGAGCGAGCAGCTCGCCCGGGTCGCAGAGCGCAGCAGCCTGCTCGTGATCGGCGCATCCCGGACCGGCCGCGTCCGGCACCCCGAGGCCCGGCGGGTTCCCGTCGCGGTCGTCGGTCGCGGCCAGGGGATCACGGCGGTGATCCCCGCGGACGCCCCGGAGGACCGCGCAGGGGTCGTCGCGGTCCTCCGTGGGCGGGACCGCAGCGCCGGCCCCCTCCTCTTCGCGGCTCGTGCGGCCCGGGAGTCCGGTCAGCCGCTCACGCTGCTGCGCCTGCGGGATCCGTACGAGCCGGTGGACGGTGACGACCCGGTCACGCTGGACCGCGAGCTGCGCACCGTGGCCCGCGAGTACCCCGGGCTGTCGGCCGAGCTCGACCCGCGCTGGGTCCGGAGCCCGATCAGCCTGCTCAGCCACTCCGACCACGCGGCGCTGCTCGTGCTGGAGGGGCGGCGCCCGACCACCGCGCCGCCCCGGTTCAGCCTCGAGCGGTGGCTGGCCGGGCAGGCGCGCGCGCCCTTCGTGGTCGTGGCGGAGCCCACGGTGGAGGACACCCTGGGGGATCCGGCGATCCGCGAGCACCTGGCACTCGCCGGCTGACGCCCGGTCCCGCGGCGGGCGAGGACGCGACGCCGTCAGGCGCGGATCGGGACGAGGCCCGTCGCCCACGCGGCCGCACGGGTGAGCTCGTCCGGACCGAGCGGCCCTGTCGTGCCGTCGACGAGGAAGTCCGCCGTCGCGATCACCTTCAGGCCGCGTCGCCTGGCGATGCGCGCCGCCGCCCTGGCGGCCGAGCCGGCGAGGAAGCCGCCGCGCCGCAGCCTCGTGCTGAACGTCGCGATCCGCCACGACCGTCCCGCCGGGAGGGCCCCCAGCCACTCCCGGACACCGGGCGCCACCACGTCCGCGGGCGCGCCGCCGTTCGCCGCCTGCCTGCGGCTCGCCTCCGACGGCAGGGACAGGCCGTGCGTCGGTGCCCCCACGATCAGCAGGTCGACATCCGGCCCCGGATCAGCCGGGGCGTCCCGCGCCGCGACCACGTGCACCTCGGCGGTGCCCCAGAGCGCCGAGGCGATCGCCTCGGCGACCTTCGCCGTGTTGCCCCACATCGACTCGTGCACCACGAGCACTCGCATGACTCCTCCTGACGGATCGACGCGGCCATGGTGGGGCCCGTCGGGCGTGCGGGAAGGGGCCCAAAGGCCCTTCGTCCTGGGCGTGCCCGGCGGAGGATCGCGCGCAGGACCGAGACGGATCCGACGTTCCTGTCCGACGCGACGGCCGGGCGCCGGCTCAGCGACGACGAGCGCCGGGCGGCGGTCGCCGCGCTCGAGCGCGACCGCGCGGAGGGCCGGCTCACGGCCGAGGAGCTCTCCGACCGGGCGAACCAGGTGCTCACCGCCCAGGTGCGGGGCGACCTGACCCGCGTGTTCGCCGACCTCCCCACGCCCCGCATCACCCCGGAGACGCGGCCGCCGATGTGGCGCCCGATCGGCGTCATGCTGATCGCGCTGTCGCCCTTCGTGGCCGTCGTGCTCTTCTTCCTCACCGGGGTCGCCGGCGGCTGGCCCTACAGCTGGCTGTGGTTCCTGCTCATCCCCGTCACGGCGATCGTCGTGAACGGGTTCCGGGACTGGACCCGCCGGTGAACGTGCTCGGCGACGCGCGGGCCGCGCAGCGGATCCTCTGGGCGGCGACGGGACTCGCCACCGTGGCCGCCGCCGGGACCGGCCTCATCCTCCCGTCGATCTACGACCGCCTCGTCCCCGCGGCGCTCCTGCCGGGCGTCTACGGGCAGGACGCGGTCGGCGCGGTCGTCGGCGCCGCGCTGCTCACCCTCGCCGTGCCCGCCGAGCCGGCCGCCCGCCGGGACCTCACCGCGATCGGCCTCGCCGGCTACCTCGGCTACGCGTACGGGATCCTCGTGATCGAACGGGTCACGAATCCGCTCTACCTCGACTACCTCGCGGTGTTCGCGGGCGCCGTCTGGTCGCTCGTGCTCGCCGTCGCCGGGATCCGCCGGACCGGCGCGGCGCCGCCGCTGCCGCCGCGGTGGGCGCGGTTCGTGTCCACCGTCGGTGCGGTGCTGCAGCCGCTCGTGTTCGTCCCGCTGTGGATCGTGGCCCTGCTGCCGGTGCTGGCCGCGCGGCGCCCGGAGGGCGCGCTGCTCGCCGTGTCCGTGCTCGATCTCGGCTTCGTGATGCCCGCCTTCGTCGTCACGGCCGTGCTGCTCGCGCTCCGCCGCCCGAGCGGGAGCCTCCTCGCCCCGCCGATGTTCGTGCTCGGCGCGGTGCTGATGGGCTCGCTCACGGTCGCGGCGCTGACCGGCCCCCTGTTCGGCGTGCGCGTCACGGCGGGGGACCTGCTCCCGTCCTCGACCCTCGCGCTCGTGCTCGCCGCGCTCGCCGCGGTGAGCCTGCTCGGGCTGGGCGAGGCGGACGACGCCACCTCGCACCGGGCCGGGCCGAGTGCCGTGCGGGTCGCCCGGTGAGCGGAGGCGGGACGTTCGGCCCTGGTCCCCGCCCGCGCGCCGCGGGATCGTTCCGGGCATGAACGACCACCTGGATCCCTCCGCGGCGCACCGCCCGCGCATCGTCGTCGGCGTCGACGGCTCTCCCGACTCGATCGCCGCGCTGAAGGCCGGCGCCTGGGCCGCCGCCGCACGCGGCGGCGTGCTCGTCGCCGTCAGCGCCTGGGCGGCGCCGCTCATGTACGGCGGGGCGCGGCTCGTGCTCCCGGAGGCGCGGTCGGACGCCGACCGCATCCTCCGCGACGCGCTCGAGGAGGCGTTCGGTCACCACCCGCTCGTCCCCGTCGAGCTGCAGGTCACGCCGGAGATCCCCGCCGCGGCCCTCGTCGAGGCGAGCCGCGGGGCGGATCTGCTCGTGGTCGGCAGCCGGGGCCACGGCGGCTTCGGCGGCCTGCTCCTCGGCTCCATCAGCATGGCCTGCACGATGCACGCCCACTGCCCGGTGCTCGTCGTCCACCACGGCGCCTCGCTCACCGAGAGCCAGGAGGCCCGCAGCGGCGCCCGCGTCGTCGTGGGCGTCGGCCACGGGCTCGGCTCGGTGCACCTCCTCCAGACGGCCGCGCAGGCCGCGCAGGAGCTCGACGCGGAGCTCCTCGCGATCACCGCGTGGCACTACCCCGGCCGCACCCCCGACGGGCGACCGGAGCTGCGCGCCGACCTGCGCGACACGGCCCAGCGCAAGCTCGACGAGCAGGTCGCGCAGGCGTTCCGGCACGGCCGCCCCGCTCACCTGAAGACGGAGGTGCGGGAGGGCACGCCGGCGTCCGTGCTCGTCGAGGCCAGCCGCACGGCGGACCTCGTCGTCGTCGGCCGCATCGGGCACAGCCAGTGGGCCGGGGTGCTCCTCGGCTCGGTGAGCCTGCCCGTCGTCGAGCACGCCGACTGCCCGGTGCTCGTCGTGCCCGGCGTGCCCGAGCCGGTGGCCGCAGGCGCGCCCGCGCACGAGGAGGCCGCGGCGCTCGGCTTCGCCTGACGGCGACCGAGGGACCGGCGAGCCCGACGCCGGTCCCTCGGTGGTCGCTCGGGGGCGTGCCGGCGGGGGGCGGGGCCATGGACGACACCCGGGTGTGGCGGTCGATGCTTCTCGACGTCACCGTGTTCGGGCTCACCTCGTCGGTGGCCGGTGGCATCGCGCGGATGCTTCCCGGGGCACTGGGGCTCCCGTCGCGGTGGCTCGCCGGGACGGGCCTCACCTACCCGCTCGCGGGTGGCGTGCTGCTGGTCCTCGTGGGCGGCCCGCACGCGGTGGCCGCGCTCCTGCTGCCGGCGCGGCACCCGTTCGGTCTCCTCGCCACGGCGGTCGCCGGGTTCGCGCTGCTGATCTGGATGGTCGTCGAGATCGCGCTGCTGCCCGTCCGCTCCTGGGCGCAGGGCGTCTACGTCGCCGCGGCGATCGCGGAGCTCGCGCTCACCCTCGGGTGCTTCGGCGTGCTCCATCCGCTCCGCGCGGGCTCACCCGGCGGGCTGGAGGGTGGGCGCGCTGACGCGGGCCACGAAGGCCTGCAGCCGCCGGTACACGCCGGGCGAGTCGGGGTGGGCCGCGTCCTGCTGCCACGTGTGCCGCGCCGCGCGCGCCTCGGGGCCCAGGATGAGGGCGTCCACGTGCACGCCGTGGCTCAGCAGCCGCTCCCGCAGGGTGCGGCTCGCGCGGTGCAGGAAGTCCCGCGTCGAGCTCGAGATGAACGTCGGCGGGAACGCCGGCCCCACCCACTCCACGGGTGAGAGGAACCGCACCGCCTCCGCGAGCGGACCCCGGCGGCTGCGCTCCGGCAGCAGCATCCTCAGGAAGCCCTGCCCCATCGGGATGCGGCCCTCGAGCACGAGCCCGAAGTCCGCCATGCTGCAGTGCTGCACCAGCCCGCGGATCGCGGCGGCGGGCACCGCCGGCTCGATGCCGTAGTGCGCCGCGAGCGCGGGGGAGGACGGCATGGCCGCGGTGAGCGCCGCGATCTGGCCGCCCGCCGAGTCGCCGCCGAGCACGATGCGCTCCGGGTCGCCACCGAACGCCGCGACGTGCTCCCGCGTCCAGCGGAGCACCGCGTCGGCGTCCTCGAGCAGGTGCCCCATGTGGTGCGGGCGCGCCCTGCGGTAGTTCGCGTTCACGACCACCATGCCGGCGACCGCCTGGCTCGCGCAGTACTTCGTGAGCGCGGCCTTGTCGCCCGACGTCCAGCCGCCGCCGTGGAAGTACACGTAGACGGGCAGCGGCTCGGTGCGGCCGTGCGGCACGAGCACGTCGAGCCGGTGCTCCGGACGGCCGTCGCCGTCGTAGTCGAGGTCGAGGTGGTAGTCGACGTCGGGCAGCGGATCCCGGTTGAACCGGCGCAGCTCCCCGGGTGCGAGGCGGGTCATGATCGCGGTCCACAGCCAGACCGGGACCCCGATCCATCTGCGCGCCATGCAGGGATGGTAGGGGCCGTGCGGTGCTCGGATGCGCGGACGGCGAGGACTCAGGGCGTCCTCGAATCCGGCGTGGAGGCCTTCGTGAAGAGGGCCATGAGGTCGCTGCTCAGCTGGTGCGGCGCGGTCTCGCACGGGCTGTGGCCCGTGCGGTAGACGCTGATCGTCGCGCCGAGCCGGCTCGCGAACCGGCGGTGCGTCTCGAGGGGCCAGAGGTCGCCCTTGCCGACCGCGAGCGCGATCGGGAACGCGGCCCCGCGCAGGTCCGCCGTGACGTCGGGGACGTGCCGCATCAGGCCGATCATCTGCCGGAACGCGTCGGGGCGGGTCACCTCGAGCCGCCGCTCGACGAACCGCTGCCGTCCCGGCGGCACCCGCTGCACGTTGAGGAGCAGCGCCCACCGCATCGCCGCCGTGATCCCGCGGGCCGGCACCACGCGGCTGAGCGCGCCGTAGCCGCGCACGCCGCGGAACACCTGGCCGGCCAGCGGCGGGGCGGACAGCAGCGTGAGGCTCGCGACCAGCTCGGGCCGGCCCGCCGCCACGAGCTGGGCGACGACCCCCGCGAAGGAGTAGCCGAGCAGGTGCGCCGGGCGGCGCCCGGCGGTGAGGAACGCGGTGAGGTCGTCGACGAACAGGGGGTAGTCGTAGGCCCGGCGTGGCGGCGAGAGCCGTTCCGGGCCCGCCGGCCACGACTCGTACTGGCCCGCGAGATCGAAGCTCTCCACCAGGTAGCCGGCCCGTGCCAGCTGGGGGAACTGGAAGTGGAAGTCCTCCTTCGACCCGGTGACCCCCGGTACGAGCACCACCCGCGGACCGCGCGGGTCGCCGGCGCGCAGGGCGGCGAGGGGGCCGCTCGGCGCCTCGAACGTCCACCGCTCGCTGCCCTCTGGCGGCTCCGACCAGTCGATGTCCGGCAGCCGCTCGTCGAGGGCGACCGCGTCGGGCAGCTCACCGCGGACGGGGGAGGACACGCTCGACCGTCCCGCTAGGCGCCCGCGAGCGCGCGGACCGGCAGCGGCGCGCGCAGGATCCCGGGGCGAGCCCCGATGAAGCGGAGCACGTTCTCGGCGTTCGCCGCGGCGAACGCCATGCACTCGGTCACGGGCACGTCGAGGGCGTAGCGGGCGAGGACCCCGGAGGCGAACGCGTCGCCGCATCCGGTCGTGTCGACGACGTCGTGGACGAGTCCGTCGCGGTGCACCGTGACCGTGCCGTCCCGGTCGCAGAACGCGGCGCCCCTGGCGGCGTCGGTCACGAGGGTGCCGGGACCGAGCGCGGCGACGGCGGCGGCGAGCGCCGCGGCGTCCCGCTCGTGGGTGCCGAGCAGCAGCCGCGCCTCGCTCGCGTTCATGGAGAGCAGGTCGCAGCGGGCGAGGAGCGCGAGCAGCGTCGGGCGCTGCTGCAGCTCGCTGCCCGCCGGGCTCAGCAGCACCTGCGTGCCGGCGTCCCGCGCGACCGTGAGCGCCTCCGCCAGCACCCCGAGGTCGCCGGCGAACGACGAGGCGTACAGCCAGTCCGCATCCGCGATGGGGGAGAGGTCGAGCCGCTTCGTGCCCTCGCTCGGGCGGGTGCCGTGGTGGTTCAGGATCGTCCGCTCGCCGGACGGCGAGAGCAGGATCACCGAGAGGCTCGGGACGCGGCCGGCCTCCACCACCACGTGGGAGAGGTCGATGCCGTCCTCGGCGAGGGAGGCGAGCATCTCGGCGCTGCCCGCGTCCTCCCCGAACGCCCAGAGGAAGATGCTCGGCAGGCCCTGGCGGGCGAAGGTCGTCGCCGCGTTCGCGGCGTTGCCGCCGGTGGTCATGACCACGTCGTCGAGGTCGAGCTTGCCGCCGAGCGGCAGCGTGAGCACCCGGCCCTCCGGCCCGAGCTGCGGCTCGAACGCGGCGCGACAGGTGACGAACAGGTCCTGGGTCGGCTTGCCGAGCGAGACCATGACCGGGCGGCCGTCGGCGGTGGTCATGCGGAGAGCGCCTTCAGGACGTGGAAGACGAGGATCCCCGGCCACACGATCGCCTCGAGGATCGCGAGCACCACGCCCCAGAAGCCGGATGCGTGCTGCAGGAAGTACACGAGCGCCCCGACGAACGCGACGAGGGACAGGAACCCGAGGGGACCCGAGTCACGCACGACGCGCACCGTGCTCCGCCGTTCCGCCACGAGGGGCTCCTTCCTGCCGTGCCACACCCGGACGGTACCGGCGTACGGCGTCCCGGAGATGGGCCCTTCGGCACCCTCCTGCCGGATGCGCGGGGGAGCACCTCAGCAGGCTGTGGGCGCTTCAGCAGGACGAGATCACGACAGCAGGACGAAACCCGCCATTTCGTCCTGCTGAAGCGACATGGTCCTGCTGAACTGCTCCATCCGAGCCCCTCAGCGGGCATCCGAGCACCTCGGCAGGCTGCGGGCGCTTCGCAGGCTGCTGGTGCGCCACGGGCCTGCTCGAGCGTCAGGAGCCTGCCGACGTGCTCTCGGGAAGCCCGGCCTCGCGGTCACGGCGCGATGGTGATCCGGTCCTCCACCGCGGTGACGTGCGGGGAGCGCCAGGCGGCGCGCACCGCCTCCTCCTTCTCCGCGAAGGAGCGCACCGCGCCCTCGAGCGTGACGGTCGTGCCGTCCACCTCGACGTGGATGCGGTCGGCGTCGACGGCGGCGCTGCGGACGAGGGCGGCGTGGATCCGCGCCGCGGTGGAGACCGCGGAGGGGCGGCCGGAGAGGACGATCCAGTCGTGCACCCGCGTGACGCCCACGAGGTGCTCGACCGCCTTCCTGGCCGCGGTGTGCTGCTCGTTCGACGACACCGAGCCGGTGAGGGTGACCTCGCCGTCGTGCACGCTCGCCTGCACCACGTCCGTGGGGAGGCCGGCGACGAGGTCGAGCGCGTTCGCGACGTTCTCCGCGATGTCCTCGTCGGACAGGCCGTCCCACGTGGTGCGGTGCACGTGCAGCTGGTCGGCCACGGAGCGCACGCCGCGCACGCGGAAGGCGGCGTGGCGGGCGGCCGTGCGCTCGGCGGCGTTCGCGACGGCGCCGGTCAGGGTCACGACGCCGTCGGTGGCCGAGACGCCGATCCGGACCGCTTCGACGCGCGGATCCCACTCGAGCTCGTCGACCACCGCGCGGCGCAGCGCGAGGTCGGCGGCGGAGTCGGCGGCGGTGGTCGTGGTGGATTCCATGACGGCAAGGGTCCGCGGCATCCGGCGCCGGCGGACGGGCCGAAGGTCCCGCGCGGCCGAGCGCGACGGCGGAAGGGACCTTCGCCCCTGCAGGCGGCGCGAGCGCGGATGCGAGCGTGGCGGCAGGCGGCCCGCTGAGGGGGCGTCACGACGACGGGAGCACCGGATGACGGAGACGACGACGCGGCATGTCGAGCACCTCGACGAGCACGAGTGCTGGGGGCGCCTCCTCGGCGCCCAGGTCGGCCGGCTCGCGTACGAGGGAGCGCGCGGCGTCGAGATCGTGCCGATCAACTACGTCGCCCGTGGCCACCGCCTCATCTTCCGCACGACCGCGGACGCCGGACTGCTCACGCCGCAGCGGCGGTCGGTCGCCTTCGAGATCGACGGCTGGAGCACGCGCTCCGCCTGGAGCGTGATCGCCCACGGCATGCTGCAGCGCAGCGAGGACCCCGACGCGCTCGCCCGGGAGGCCGAGATCGGCATCGACCCGTGGGCCCCCGACGAGCACGGCCCGCGGTCCACGGTCGTGGAGCTCGTGGTCTCGGACGTGAGCGGCCGGGAGTTCGTGCGCCGCACGGGCCCCGACGCCCGCTGGTACTGGTGACCCGAGCCGGTCGGCCACAGCGCTGACCCCGCACAGGCTGATCCGGCACAGCGCTGATGCGCTTCAGCAGGACGAGATCGCTTCGACAGGACGAGCGGGCCCGTCTCGTCCTGCTGGGCCCACGCCGGCCGGGACCGGCGCGCGGCGAAGACGCGTGACGGCCGAGCCGGTGGGGAAAGCGAATCCGTCCTGCTGAAGCGCTTTCGGCGCGGCGTCAGCTGTGGACGGTTATATCGTTGCGCACCGCGGTCACGTGCGGCGAGCTCCACGCGGCCCGCTCGGCCTGCGAGCGCTCCGCGAACGACTGCACGGTGCCGGTGAGCACCGCGACCGTGCCGTCCATCGTCACCTGGATGTGGCCGGCGTCGACCATCGCGTTGCGCCGGATGGCGCCGCGGATGCGCTCGGCCGCATCGGCGGCGGA
>JBQCCU010000470.1:0-2412 GCA_051961935.1 Amnibacterium sp.
GGTGATCCGTCATACCGCTTGAGGGCCCGTCCGGTTTCGGTTCTCCGGCCATGGTGCGCGGACGGGCTCCGACTCGCCAATCCGGAGCGGGGAATCGCTCGGGCGGACTGCGCGATTCGCGCAATCCGTCATCGGGCGAGCCGGTCAGCCCGGTGAGAGCCGCGCGGCGAGGCGGGCCATGCCGATCGCCGCGGCCTCGGTGCCGCACTCGGCGGCGAGCACGGGCGTGTCGGGGAAGCTCCCCAGCCGCGCCGCGAGCGACGCGCGCAGCGGCTCGAACAGGGCGTCCCCCGCGCGGGCGAGCCCACCGCCGACGACCACGGTCGCCGGTGCGGTGAGCGCGATGGACCAGGCGAGCACCTCGGCGAGCGCTTCGACGGTCTCGGTCCAGAGCGCGGCCGCCCTCGCGTCGCCGCGGTCGCGGGCCGCGAGCACCGCCTTCGCCTCCGGCACCCCGAACCGGCGGGCGAGGCCGCCCGCGGAGGCGACCTCCTCGACCCGGAGGCCGGCGTGCGGCCCGGCCAGGTGCCGGAGCTGCCCGACCTCACCCGTCCAGGCGGTGCCGAGCGGCACCCCCTCGTCGTCCACCCAGGCGAGCGCGAGGCCGGTGCCGGCCGGCGCGAAGAGCAGGCTCCCGGGGCGCCCGCGCCCGGCGCCGGCGAGCCGCTCCCCCGCCGCGCCGGCGCGCACGTCCTGCGCGACGACGACCGGAAGGCCCGTGCGCGCGGCGACGAGCGGCCCCATGGGCACGTCCCGCCAGCCCAGGTTCACGGACGAGCGGCAGACGCCGGCGGCGTCGTCGACGATGCCGGGGAAGGCGAGGCCGACCGCGGTCACGTCCCCGGCGTCGGCGACGAGCTCGGCCACGACGTCGGCGGTCCGCTCCCCCGACAGGTCGTCCCGCGGGGTCGGCACCGAGCCGGCGAGGCCGCCGGAGGCGTCCTCGCGCCAGGTCTTCACCGCCGTGCCGCCGACATCGACGCCGAGAACCGCCATGGGAGGAAGCATCCCGCACCGCCGTCGCGTCCGGCGAATCGCGCTGTCCGAGTGCGCACTTCGGGAGCGGTTCGCAGCGCGACGGCATACTCGCCCGAATGAGCGAGGACAACGGGGGCGCCCTGCGCGTCGGCATCATCGGGATCGGGCAGCGGGCGGAGATCGCCGAGCACGTCGGGCAGACGGACACGCCCGCTCGGCTCGTCGCGGCGGTCGACACCACGGAGGCGGGGCGGGCCCGCGCCGCGCAGTGGTTCGGGCCGGACGTCGCCGTGTTCGCGCGGCTCGAGGACGCCATCGCCGCCGGCCTCGACGTCGCGATCGTCACGACGCCCGACGACACCCACGCCGCCGTCACCCTGCCGCTGCTCGAAGCGGGCATCTCGGTCTACCTCGAGAAGCCGATGGCGATCACGCTCGACGACTGCGACCGCCTGCTCGAGGCGGCGGCCGCGAGCGGCGCCCGGCTCTACGTCGGCCACAACATGCGACACAGCGCGGTCGTGAAGCAGATGAAGGCCCTCATCGACGCGGGTGAGATCGGCGAGGTGAAGGCGGTCTGGTGCCGGCACTTCGTCGGCAACGGCGGCGACTACTACTTCAAGGACTGGCACGCCGAGCGGGCGCGGGTGAACTCGCTGCTGCTGCAGAAGGCGAGCCACGACATCGACGTCATCCACTGGCTCGCCGGGCGCTCCACGAAGCGCGTCACCGGCCTCGGCACCCTCACCGTCTACGGGGATGTGACGGATCGCCGCAGCCGCGAGGGCGAGATCATGCCCGAGTGGTTCTCGTTCGAGAACTGGCCGCCGGAGGCCCAGACCGGCCTGAACCCGATCATCGACGTCGAGGACGTCTCGATGATGCTCATGGACCTCGGCGACGGCGTGACCGCCAGCTACGAGCAGTGCCACTTCACCCCCGACTACTGGCGCAACTACACCGTCATCGGCACGAAGGGGCGCCTCGAGAACTTCGGCGACACCCCCGGCGGGGTGATCCGGATCTGGAACCGGCGCCGCACCTGGTCGCTCGAGGGCGACATCGAGATCCCCATCCAGGGCGAGGGCGAGGGCCACGAGCAGGCGGACTTCCTCACCATGGGCGAGTTCCTGCGGCACGTCGCCACGGGCGCGCCGACGGCCGTCTCGCCGATCGCGGCGCGGGAGGCCGTCGCCGCAGGCGCGCTCGCCGCCGACTCCCTCCGCGACGGCAGTACGCCCCGCGACGTCCCGCAGCTCGACCCGGCGCTCGTCGCCCACTTCCAGGGATGAGCGCCCCGATCTTCCGCGAGCTGCCGCTCGGCGGAACCACCCTGCCGGTGCGGACGACCGGGGTCGTCGGGGAGGCGCCGTTCGGACACCTGCTCGCACCGGGCCCGGTCGCCGTCCTCCATCCGTTCGACGACACGGCCTT
>JBQCCU010000471.1:0-2347 GCA_051961935.1 Amnibacterium sp.
TCAGCCCCGTGACGAGGGCACCGAGCCCGAGGGCGGCGAGCACGGCGGACGGCACGTCGATGCGGGCCCGGGGCCCGTCCCGCCGCCCGTCGCGTGCTCGGCCGAGCAGCAGCATCGAGGCGGCCGCGGGGAGCACGGAGAGCACGAACACGCTGCGCCAGCCCACCGCGTCGACCAGCAGCCCGCCGACGATCGGTCCCGCGAGGAACGACACGCTCGTCCACGACGTCCAGCGGCCGATCGCCCGGCTCTGCTCCGGGCCGTCGAACGTGGCGATGATGAGCGACAGGGAGCCCGGCACGAGCAGGGCGCCGGCGACGCCCTGGAGCAGCCGGGCGACGACGAGCACCGCCGCGGACGGGGCGACCGCGCAGAGCAGCGAGGTTCCCGCGAACGCGACGATCGCGATCCGGAGCACCTTCAGGCGGCCGAACGCGTCCGACACGGCGCCCGCCGTGAGGATGAAGGCGGACAGGGTCAGCAGGTACCCGTCGACCACCCACTGCTGCAGCACGATCCCGCCGCCGACGTCGCGCGCGATCGCCGGCAGCGCGATGTTCACGATGGAGCCGTCGAGGAACGACACGAACGAGGCGAGGATCGCGGCCCAGAGCAGGCGGTTCTTCTCCCGCGCCCCGGTCGCGGTGTCGAGGGACGGTGCGCCGGTCACGGACGGAAGTATCCTCCCCGCGTGCCCACGCTGACCGATGTCCGGCTGCCCAGGATCGGCGACGGGAGCCCGGGCCTCACCGGGGTGCTCGGCGTCCCCGACGGCGAGGGGCCGTGGCCTGGCGTCGTGATGGTGCACGAGGCCTTCGGGGTCACCCCGGTGATGCGGCGCCAGGTGGAGCGGAGCGCCGCGGCCGGGTTCCTCACCCTGATGCCCGACCTCTTCGTCGACGGCGGCCCCCGCAGGTGCCTCCGGCGCACCTTCCGGGACATCGCCCGCGGCGCCGGCCGCGCCTTCGACGACGTCGAGGCCGCCCGCCGCACGCTCGCCGCGCGATCCGACTGCACGGGACGGATCGGGGTGCTCGGCTTCTGCATGGGCGGCGGCTTCGCGCTGATGGCCGTGCAGGACAAGGGCTTCGACGCCGCGAGCGCCAACTACGGCCGCCTGCCGAAGCCGCTGGACCCCCGCCTCGTGGGCGCCTGCCCCGTCGTCGGCAGCTACGGCGGCCGGGACGCGAGCCTGAAGGGGGCCGCGGCGCGGCTCGACGCGGCCCTCGAGCGGCACGGCGTCCCGCACGACGTGAAGGAGTACCCCACCGCCGGCCACTCCTTCCTCAACGACGAGCCGCACGCGACGAACCCGGCGATGGGGCTGCTGCTCGAGCAGGTGCTCCACGCCGGACCCGATCCCGAGGCCGCCGCCGACGCGTGGGCCCGCATCGACGCGTTCCTGCACCTCCATCTCGGCGGTCCCGGCGGGCAGCGGGCCTGACCACGGGCTGATCTACACTGACGGCTGCGGCGCCGCCGCGCGCGTCACGTGAGTCGGTGGGATGTCGGATTCGAAGGACCTGCAGGCCGAGCCGCAGCCCGGCGGGCCGCCGGCCGTCCACCCCGACGCGCTCGCGGAGCAGCGCGCGGTCCCCGACGTCTGCGCGCCGGCGCCGGCGCACCGCAGCCGGTTCTCGCGGTGGGCCCTCGACGGGCTCACCGAGTCGGCCGGCTCGCACCAGGGCCCGCACGGGAAGGCGGCGCACACGAGCTTCTGGCTCCGCGTCATGTGCCTGACCGGCGTCGACTACTTCTCCACCCTCGGCTACCAGCCGGCGATCGCGTTCCTCGCCGCGGGCTTCGTCTCCCCCATCGCGACCCTCGTGCTCGTCGCGCTCACCCTGTTCGGCGCGCTCCCGGTCTACCGACGGGTCGCGAGCGAGAGCTTCCGCGGTGAGGGCTCGATCGCGATGCTCGAGAAGCTGCTGCCGTGGTGGGGCGGCAAGCTGTTCGTGCTCGTGCTGCTCGGCTTCGCCGGCACCGCCTTCATCATCACGATCACCCTGTCGGCGGCGGACGCCGCGGAGCACGCGGTCAGCAACCCGCTCGTGCCCGCGGTGCTCCACGGCGCGCACCTGCCGCTCACCCTGCTGCTGATCGTGCTGCTCGGCGCGGTGTTCCTCCGCGGGTTCCAGGAGGCGATCGGCATCGCGGTCGTGCTCGTCGCCGTCTACCTCGCCCTGAACGCCGTGGTCGTGGTGGACGGGTTCCTGCTCGTGCTGCAGCAGCCGGCCGCGTTCAGCGACTGGGGCGCCCGGCTCCTCGCGCAGGGCGGCGGCAGCCCGCTCGGGGTGGTGGGCGTCGCTCTCGTCGTCTTCCCGCAGCTCGCCCTCGGCCTCTCCGG
>JBQCCU010000472.1:0-2470 GCA_051961935.1 Amnibacterium sp.
CTGGTCCGATGTGGCCTGCCCCTGGTGCTACATCGGCAAGCGCAGGTTCGAGGAGGGCGCCCGGCGGGCCGGCGTGCCGGTGGAGGTCGAGTACCACTCGTTCGAGCTGTCGCCCGACACCCCGGTCGACTACGCCGGCAGCACCGCCGAGTTCCTCGCGACCCACAAGGGCCTGCCGCTCACCGACGTGCACCGGATGCTGGACCAGGTGACGCAGATCGCCGCATCGGTCGGCCTGCACTACGACTTCGACGCCGTCGTGCACACCAACACCGTGCTCGCCCACGAGCTGCTGCACGCCGCGAAGGCGCAAGGTCGGCAGCTCGAGACGGCGGAGGCGCTGTTCAAGGCCTACTTCGAGCAGGGACGGCACGTCGGACGGATCGACGACCTCGTCGAGCTCGCCCGGGAGGCGGGCCTCGACAGCGAGGCGGTCCGCGCCGCGCTCGAGTCCCACGAGTACCTCGGTGCGGTGCACGCCGATCAGGCGCAGGCCACCGCCTACGGGATCCGCGGGGTTCCGTTCTTCGTGATCGACGGCCGCTACGGCGTGTCGGGAGCGCAGGACCCGGACGTGTTCGCCGGTGCACTGCAGCAGGTCGCCGCCGAGCGGGAGGCCGTCCGATGACGACCGAGCGCCCGATCGTGCCGCTGACCCTGCTCGGCGGCGGGGCGCCGGCGTGCGAAGGGCCGGACTGCGTGGTCCCGGACCCGTCCGGCGTCGACTCCTCCACAGGGGCGTCCCAGGCCGGGTGACCGGCCGTTCCGGGGCCCGGCGTCGGCGCGTCGCCCGCGTCGGGGAGAATCGAGGAATGACCACCGCTCTCGCTCCCGCGCGTCCGCTGGCGATCGGGCCGCTGCGGCTCGCCGCGCCGGTGGTGCTCGCCCCCATGGCCGGGATCACGAACACGGCGTTCCGGCGCCTGTGCCGCGAGTACGGCGCCGGCCTCTACGTGAGCGAGATGATCACCAGCCGGGCGCTGGTGGAGCGCACCCGTGAGTCGATGCGGCTGATCACCCACCACGAGAGCGAGACGCCGCGCTCGGTGCAGCTCTACGGGGTGGACCCGGCCACGGTCGAGCGGGCCGTGCGGATGCTCCGGGACGAGGACCGCGCGGACCACATCGACCTCAACTTCGGCTGCCCCGTGCCCAAGGTCACGCGCAAGGGCGGGGGAGCGGCGCTGCCGTGGAAGCTCGATCTCTTCCGCGAGATCGTCGAGCGGGCGGTGCGTGCCGCCGGGCCGCTGCCGCTCACCATCAAGATGCGCAAGGGCATCGACGCCGACCACCTCACCTATCTCGAGGCCGGCCGCATCGCGGAGGGCGCGGGTGTCGCCTCGATGGCGCTGCATGCGCGCACCGCCGCCGAGTTCTACTCCGGCACGGCCGACTGGTCCGCGATCACCAAGCTCAAGGAGACGGTGACGAGCGTTCCGGTGCTCGGCAACGGCGACATCTGGTCCGCGGACGACGCGGTGCGGATGATGGCCGAGACGGGCTGCGACGGCGTCGTCGTCGGCCGCGGCTGCCTCGGCCGCCCATGGCTGTTCGGCGACCTCGCCGCGGCCTTCGGCGCGGGCGACGACCGGCCGCATCGGCCGACGCTCGGCGAGGTCGCGGCCGCGTTCCGCCGGCACGCGGAGCTGCTCGTCGAGTTCTTCGGCGACGACCCGGACGGGGGCGAGCACCGGGGCTGCCGCGACATCCGCAAGCACGTGGCCTGGTACTTCAAGGGCTACGGGGTCGGCGGCACGACGCGGGCCCGGCTGGCCACGGTGGAGTCGCTGCAGGAGCTCGACGACCTGCTCGGCACCCTCGACGCCGACCAGCCGTACCCCGGCGAGGCGGCGGAGGGGCAGCGCGGCCGGGCCGGCACGCCCAAGTCGCCGGCGCTGCCGGAGCGGTGGCTCGACTCCCGCAGCATCGACGCGGACGGCCGTTCGTCGCTCGCCGGCGCCGAGCTGGACACCAGCGGTGGCTGATCCGGAGCACGCGGCCGACCACTCCTACTCGGACGCGGATCGCGAACGCTGGCTGCCGGAGAAGCACTCGTCGCGTCGCAGCGACTTCGCCCGTGACCGCGCCCGGCTGCTGCACTCGAGCGCCCTGCGCCGGCTCGCCGCGAAGACGCAGGTGCTCTCGCCGACGATCGGTCTCGACTTCGCCCGAAACCGCCTCACCCACTCGCTCGAGGTGGCGCAGGTCGGGCGGGAGCTCGCCGGCAGCCTCGGGCTCGCCCCCGACGTCGTCGACACGGCGTGCCTCGCGCACGACCTCGGGCATCCGCCGTTCGGCCACAACGGCGAGCGGGCGCTCGCCGAGTGGGCCGAGGACATCGGCGGCTTCGAGGGCAACGCGCAGTCCCTGCGGCTGCTCACCCGACTCGAGCCGAAGGTGTTCGGGCCGGACGGGGAGCCCTACGGGCTGAACCTCACCCGCGCGAGCCTCGACGCGAGCTGCAAGTACC
>JBQCCU010000473.1:0-7088 GCA_051961935.1 Amnibacterium sp.
CGCCGGCTCCGGGTCCTGCAGCCCGGGTGCCGCGCCGCGCGCCGCGTGCTCGGCGGCGACCCGCGCCGTCGCCGCTGCGTGCTGCGCGACGGTGTGCGCGCGGCCGGCCGCGACCGCCGAGGTGAGCGCGGTGACCCCGACGGCCGCGTCACCGAGGACGGCGACGGCGACGAGCGCGACGGCGAGCCGCCGCCGCAGCCCGGAGGAGCGGGCCATGCTCAGCGCTCCGCCGGCACCGCCCGACGGCGCACCAGCACGCCGGCGGCGCCGGCCGCGCCGGCGGCCGCGAGCACGGCGAGCCCGAGTGCGAGCGGCCCCACCGGCACCGTCCCGGCGAGCCCGCCGGCCCCCGTGTCGATCGCCCCGGTCGGCGTGACCGCGGCGGCGGAGCTGTCGAGCACGCTGCTCACAGTGAGACCGCCGGAGGCGGTGTCGAGCACGAACAGCGTGTGCACGCTGCCGGCGGCCAGCGTGGTGGTCGACGTCGTGGTGCCGCCGCCCGCCGTCACGGCGACGGGCACGCTCCCGGCGCGCACGTCGACGTAGTCGCTCGCCGTGGCGAACGTCTGCGCGGTCGCCACGGTCGTCGTCCCCGCCTTCACCGTCGCCTGGTCGTGCTTCGTCGACGCCTGGATGACCCGCACCCTGGCGGACCCGGAGGCGGGAGCCGAGAGGTCGTCGCTGAAGACGTGGGTCGACAGGTCCTTGTTCAGCCCCATCGCGGCGACCGTCTCGGCCTTGCCCGCCGAGACGGTCACGGACGCCGTGACGACCGGCGTCGTGCCGGCGGGCGCGCCCGCGGGGACCATCGCGATCGCGTACGTGCCGGCGGGCAGCGCGATGTACGGCGACACCGCGCCGTAGCCGACCTTGGACAGCCTGTAGAGGGTCGTCCCGCCGGAGAGGCTCGACAGGGTGACGTCGACCTGCTTCGTATCGGGCGAGAGGTGGGAGACGCGCACCCATCCGGTCGCGGGTGCCGCGGAGGCGGGCGCGAGCGGAAGCAGGGCGAGGAGCACGGCGCCGGTGACGGCGGCGAGGGCGGCGAGGGGACGGGACCTGGACATCGACGAGCTCCTTGCGCTCAGGACGGCGGGAGGAAGGTGGGATCGGGGGCGAAGGTCGCGAGCACGCCGGCATCCGTCGCATCGATGGTCGACGTCGCGTACGGCCCGCGCAACTGCGAGAGGTACTTCAGGACCGTCCCGGTCGCGTCGGCGTCCTGCGGCACGGGATGCCCGTCGATCGCGCCGATCAGCACCTGCCGCCGCACGGTCGCCCGCTCCCCGGCCACGGCGGGGAACCCGCCCACGGTGACGCGGTGCACGGCCAGCAGCTGCGCGAGCACGATCGAGAGCCGGGTGTCGACGTCGCCGCCCTGCAGCAGGGCGCGGTCCGACCCGTCGATGGTGAGGCGGGGGTTGCGGGCGAGCTGGGACCCGGCCTGCTGCCGGACGGCAGCCGCCTTGCGCTCGGCACCCGTCTGCGGTGTCGCGGACGGGCTCGGGACGGGCGTGGTGCGGACGGCCCGCACGGCGACCGCGGCGGCGCCGCTGCCGAAGCGGGCGACGGGCAGGGACCGCTCGAACGTGCTCCGCGCGGCCCCCGTGGCCGCGGCGAGGGCGTCGCCGGTGGTGAGCAGGTAGTCCGCGCTGGACCAGGGCGCGGAGCTCGGGGCCGGCCGTCCCACGGCGGCGGCGAACCAGCCGACGGAGGCGAGCGATCCGCGCGAGAGATCCGGCCACGCGGCGAGGTCGACGAGCACGACCTGGCCGGGCGGCACGGACTGCCGCACCCAGCTCTCGGCCTGCGTGAGCGGCTGCCGCCCGTCCGGCTCGAGCGACGGCAGGGAGACGAGCCACACCACCGCGGCGACGACGAGCAGCGCGACGACCGCCATCAGCCAGCCGGAGCCGATCGCGCTCGTGAGGAACCGGGGCTCGCCGAGGGCGACGACGGCCCGATCGATGACGAGCGCCGTCGCAAGACCGAGGACGGGCAGCAGGAGCACGATCGGAGCGATCCCGTCCCCGCCGGCCGGCCAGAACGAGGCCGCGGTGATCAGCGCCGCGAGCACGGCCGCCGGGCGGAAGCGGGGCGAACGGGTGGCGAGGATCACCGCCACCGCGCCGATCAGGAGCGACAGCGGATCCGTCCGGAGCCACGCGACCGCCGACGCGGCCCCGACCCCCGGCGTCGACCCGGCTGCTGCGGCGGCGCCGATCGCGTTCGCGGTGCGCGCCGCCGGTCCCGGTGCCGGCGCCGCCAGCACGACGGCGGCGGTGAGGCCGCCGAGCATCGCCACCGCGAAGCCGACCCCTGCGCCGACCGCGGGCCGGATGGACCGGGGCGCGGGTGGGGCGCCGACCGCGCGGAGGACGCGCTCCCTCCGGTCGAACGGGACGACGAAGGCCCAGGCGAGCACGGGGACCGCCACGACCGCGAGCGGCGCGGTGAGCACCGCGGCGCCCGTCGTCGCGCCGATGGCGACCGAGGCCACCGGGCCCCGCCGCCCGAGCACGAGCAGGGTCGCGACGAGCAGCCAGACGACCGCGAGGTTCGCCGGGGCCACCGCCACGTGCCGGGTGACGGCGATGGGGGCGATGCCGAACGCGGCGCTGGAGGCGCCGGCGGCCAGTCCGCTCGCACCCGCGCGGCGCTGCACGGACCAGAGGAGGGCGACGCCGGCGAGGGTGACCAGCAGCATGGCGCCGTGCGCGGCCGCCAGCACCGTCTGGGCGGATCCGCCGAGCAGCGCGCGGTCGAGGGCGCCGATCTGCAGCCAGCCGAGCGCCGGCGTCGTGAACCAGTGCCGGTAGCCGAGCGCGGCGCCCGGGGCGCTCAGCGCCCAGCCGCCGGCGAGCGCGAAGCGCGCGTCACCCGTCGGCACCTGCTGCGCGGCGGGCGAGAGGGACTGGACGAGCACGACCGCGAGCAGGGCGGGCAGGAGCGAGACGAGCGGGATGCCGCTGCGGATGGTCCACGCGGCCCATCCCGGCAGGCCGGCCCACCGGGAGGTGCGGTGCCGCGACGTCTCACGCCGCCGCCCCCGCGTGGAAGCGGGGTCGGCGTGCGAGGCGTGGCTCACCGCGGGACCGGAACGGGCGCCGCCCGTCCCCGGGTCGCGCCGCGGTCCCCCGCGCGCGAGCCCCGATCCCCCGCCATGCCGTCAGTGTGCTGATGCCGGCTGGGAACCACCGGTCAGCCCTCGGTGTCGACGAGCCGTTCGCGGTCGCGCGCCCGGCCGCTGAGCAGGGCCGCCGGCTGGACGGCGCCGGCGCCGAACCGGGCGACGGCGCGGTCGGCCGCGGACTCGACGCCGCGCCACTGCTCGTCGTCGGACCAGAGGCCGAGCAGCTCGTCCTCGGCGCGCACCAGCTGCTCCGCTCGGGTGCCGAGCAGCCGCACCGCCCGGCCCCGGAGCCGCTCGGCGGTGAGCAGCGCGGTGGTCTCCTCGTGGATGCGCCGGGCGAGGTCCGTCGGCTCGGCGATGGTGTGGGAGCGGCTCACGGTGGTGAAGTCGGCGAACCGCAGCTTGAGGGAGATGGTGCGGGCGCGGTACCCGGCCGAGCGGAGCCGCACCGCGACGCGGCCCGCCTGCTCGAGCAGCTCCCGGCGCAGCTCGGCCTCGTCCCGCACGTCCTGGCCGAACGTGTTCTCGTGGCCGATGCTCTTCTCGACCCGGTGCGTGCTCACCCGTCGCGGATCGCGCGCCCACGCGAGATCGTGGAGCTTGGTGCCCGCGGCGGGGCCGACCCACTTCGAGAGGACGTCGGGCGGGGTGGCCGCGAGGTCGGCCACCAGGCGGATGCCCCGGCGCTGCAGCGCGTCGCGGGTGGCGGGGCCGACGCCCCACAGCGCGTCGATCGGCAGCGGATGCAGGAACTCGAGCGCGCGCTCGGGCGGCACGACGAGCAGGCCGTCGGGCTTGGACCGGGTGGAGGCGAGCTTCGCGATGAACTTCGACGCGCCCGCGCCGATGGAGCAGGTGAGGCCGGTCTCGCGCTGCACCCGCGCACGGAGGTCCGCGGCGATCGTGCCGGGCGGCCCGAACAGCCGCACGGCGCCGGCGACGTCGAGGAACGCCTCGTCGATCGACAGCGGCTCGACGACCGGGGTGACGGAGCGGAAGATCGTCATCACCGCGGCGGAGGCCTCGCGGTACTTCTCGTAGTGCGGCCGGAGCACGACGGCCTGCGGGCAGAGCCGCATCGCCCGCCCGACCGGCATGGCGGAGCGCACCCCGAACCGGCGTGCGGCGTAGTTCGCGGAGGAGACGACGCCCCGCCCGCCGTCATGGCCGATGATGACGGGCCTGTCCACGAGCTCGGGGTGCTCGAGCAGCTCGACGCTCGCGAAGAACGCGTCCATGTCGACGTGCAGCACGGTGGCCCGCGTGCTGTCGACGTCGGGCGCGGACACCTGCCGCTCGCCCTGACCGCCCTTCGTCGTCACGGCCCCATCCTCCCCCTCGGGACCGACAGCGGGAGGGCGGACGGCGGGCACGCGAGCGGCGGCACACACCGATCCGGTTCCCCTCGCGGATGGAAGAAGGGATAGAACACGTATTCGAATGCCGTGGTAGAGTATCGGCATGGCCGCGGCGTCCGAGCTTCCCTCTGAGGAGGGTCGTGGACGCGATCGCGATGTCTCACCTTGGTTGCGGGCGCTCGCGTCGGCCACCGAGCCGCTGCCTGCGGATGCGACCGATTCAGAGCTGCTGAACGCGGTCGAGGCGTTGCATCGCACGCGGGCGGAGCTGGATCTGCACCGCGCCCAGGTGCTCGCCGCGCTGTGGGGTCATCGGCGGAAGGACAGCCGGGACGATGAGGCGGTGCTGCGGGAGGTCGCGATGATCTGCGGCGTCTCGATGGCCGCTGCGGAGCGGATGCTGTCGGCCTCGCGTGCGCTGTCGCTGGGGTTGGCGGCGACGCGGGAGGCGCTGCTGGACGGGTCGATCCCGTGGTCGCATGTCGAGGTGCTCGCCGCCGGCTGGTGGGAGGTGCCGGCGGGGTTGCGGGACCGGTTCGAGCAGGAGGCGATCCGTCTCATCAGCGGTGCGGGGATCGGGCAGGCGAAGGACCGGGTCCGGCAGCTGGTCGACCGGATCGACCCGGCCGAGATGGCGGCGCGGCACGAGAACGAGCGCGCCGAACGGGACGTGACGATCCAGCCGGGCGGGAACGGGATGGCGTGGTTGAACGCCTACCTGCCCGCGGTGGAGGCGGTGGCGATCTACGACCGGCTCACCCGCGCCGCTGTCGCCCTGCACGGGGAAGACGGCGAGGAGCGCTGCATCGGGCAGCTGCGGGCGGATGTGTTCATCGACCTGGCGCTGAACCCGCTCCCCGAAGCCAGCGACTGGGATGTGCTGGACCGCACCCCCCGCACCTGGGGGGCGATGGACATCGTCCCGCAGGTGCACGTGACCGTCCCGGTGATGACCCTGCTCGGCAAGAGCGACGAGCCAGGGTTCCTCCGCGGCTACGGGCCGATCGATCCGGTCACCGCTCGACGGCTCACCGCGCAGGCGCCGAGCCTGTACCGGATCCTGGTCGACCCCGGCACGGACACCGTGGTCCAAGTGGGCCGGGAGCACTACGAGGTGCCGGTGCAGCTGAAACGGTTCCTGCAGCTCCGGGACCAACGCTGCCGGTTCCCCGGCTGCAACCGCAGCGCCCACCTCTGCGACATCGACCACACCATCCCGTGGGCCTGGGACGGTGAGACCAACGCGAGGAACCTCGCCTGCCTGTGCCGCAAGCATCACCGGTTGAAGGAACGCGGCTGGTCCGTGTGGCAGGACGACGACGGCGTCATGCACTGGACCAGCCCCTACGGACGCAAACGCCTCACCCTGCCCACCGTCGCCCTCGCCGCCTGAACGGACGCGAACCTGCTCGGCCTCAGAGCCGCTTGATCATCTCGAGCTCGAGCGAGGGCGGGTCGAGCGGATACGGGCTCGTCCGGCCGGTCAGGACGAAGCCGCGCCGCTCGTAGGCGGCCCGCGCCCGGGCGTTCAGCTCGTTGACCTCGAGCCGCAGCACGTCGGCGTGGCCGCGCGCCCAGTCCTCGATCCGTTCGAGCAGGGCGTCGGTGACGCCGGCCGCCCGGCCGCGGAAGCCCGGCGCGACGTAGACGCCGACGAGGACGGGGCCGCCCGCGCCCGGCACGCCCGCCATGGTGCCGATCCACCGGCCGTCGCGGTGCACGGCGACCACCGTGATCCCGCCGTCCTGCCGGGGACGAGCCCGGCGGCGCCAGTGCTCCTCGCCGTGCCGGAGCGCCGTGTTGAGGGTCTCGAGGTAGGCGATGGGGGTGTCGGCGAGCATCTCCAACCGGAGGTCGCGCACCTCCCGCCAGTCCTCCTCGTCGGGCGCGCGCACCACGAAGTCGGCGCTCACCGGGCCACCGGCTTCGCCAGCACGTCGACGACGGCGCCGAACAGCGACGGCACCGCACGGGCGACCGGCACGACGAGCGGCCGTGCGGGCGAGATCGCGAGCGCGAGCACGCCCCGGGTCGCCAGCCGCTGCGCCCGGGTCGCGCGGGTCCAGCCGCGGTCGTAGGCGCCGAGGTCGTCCGCTGCGATCGCGGCGACCACCCGCTCGGCGCCGGCCAGCCCGACGGCGATGCCCTCGCCGGTCAGCGCGTCGAGGTAGCCGGCGGCGTCGCCGACGAGCGCGACGCGGGCCGCCACGCGGCCGCCGACGCCCTGGCGCAGCGGGCCGGCGCCGCGCACCGCATCCGCCGGGGGCGCCGACCCGAGCCGGTCCCGCACGGCCGTGCACGCCGCGAGCGCCGCGGCGAGATCGAGGCCGCGCCCGCCGAGCACGGCGACGCTGACGAGGTCCTCCCGCACCGGGGTCACGTACAGCTCGCAGTCGCCCAGCCAGTGCACCTCCACGAGATCCGTCCAGGGCCGCACGGCGAAGTGGCGGCGCAGCCCGAAGCGGGCCCGGCCCCTGGCCGGTGCCGCGAGCCCCGCGAGCCGCCGGACCGACGAATAGAGCCCGTCCGCCCAGAAGGCAAAGCTGGCCCGCACGCCGACGACCGACACACCGAGTGAGAACTGGGCGATCCCGGCG
>JBQCCU010000474.1:0-5126 GCA_051961935.1 Amnibacterium sp.
CCCCGAACGGCGCGGCGCTCTGCGCCGCCGCCGACGCGGCGGGCGCGGGCGTGCTCGCCGGCTGCCTGCGCAACGCCTCCGCCGTCGCCGCCGAGGTGCGCGCCCGCCTCGAGGCCGATCCGCGCCTCACGGCCCTCGTGATCGCCGCCGGCGAGCGCTGGCCGGACGGCTCGCTGAGGGTGGCGCTCGAGGACCTGGCGGGAGCCGCGCGGATCCTCGCGGCGCTGCCGGCCGCGCTGCGGTCCCCCGAGGCCGGCGCGGCCGCCTCGGTCGGGATCGCCGAGGCCGATCTCGCCGGCTGCGGGAGCGCCCGGGAGCTCGCGCGGAGCGGATGGTCGGAGGACGTGCGGATCGCGCTCACCTTGGACACATCGGCCACGGTGCCGATCCTCGACGAAGGCTGGTTCCGGCCCTCCTGTCGGGGGTAGACAGGTTCGTCTCGATTGCAGCCTCCAATGCGCCGACTTAGCGTCCTTCAAGAGCGCTACCCGGCGCCTCACCACCTGATTCTCACGAAGGAACCGGTTTGCACTCTCGCATCGGCGGTCGCCCGTTGACCCGCCGCCTCCTGACCCTGTCCACCACCGTCCTCGCCGCCGCGGCGCTCACCGTCACCAGCGTGTCGGCCGCGAACGCGGACTCCAGCAAGACCTTCCCCGGCTCGAAGCCGACCTGGGCGAAGGCCGCCAACGACGCCGGCAGCGCGCCGGCCGCGCAGACGTACGAGGGTGAGATCGGCTTCGACCTCAAGGACCTCGCCGGCGCCGAGGCGTTCGCCAAGGCCGTCTCGACGCCGGGCTCGCACGCCTACGGCCACACGCTGTCACCCGACGCCTGGATCGACCGGTTCGCGCCCGCCAAGTCGGACTTCTACCCGGTGCTCGACTACCTGAAGAAGAACGGCCTCATCATCACGGACGTGCCGAAGAGCCGCCTCTTCATCACCTTCCGCGGCACGGCCGACCAGCTGAACAGCCTCTTCAAGGCGTACCTGCACCTGTACCACTACCAGGGGCACAAGCTCGCGGCGCCGGCGAAGGCGCCGACGCTGCCCGGCACCGTCGCGAAGGCCGTCGGCGCGGTCGTGCTCGACCAGGGCCGCACGCTGACCCGGCCCGGCGCCGTCTCGGCGTCCACGGCGAGCACTGCCACGAGCACGCCCGCGCAGCTGACCGTCCCCTGCTCGACCTATTGGGGCCAGCACACCGCGAAGCTGCCGAAGGCCTTCGGCACGACCACCTTCAAGACCGACATCTGCGGCTACACGGCGCCCCAGTTCCGGGCGGCGTACGGCGTGCCGTCCTCGCTCACCGGCGCGGGCCAGAAGCTGGCGATCCTCGACGCGTACGCGTCGCCGTCGATCGTGCAGGACGTGAACACCTACGCCGAGAAGCACCACGTGGCGCCGCTCAGCCGGGCCACCTACTCGCAGATCGTGCCGCCGTCGTTCTACGACCAGGCGCTCTGCGGCGGGTTCAGCGGCTGGCAGCCCGAGCAGACCCTCGACGTGATCGCGGCGCACGGCATGGCCCCGAAGGCGCACATCCTCTACGTGGGCGGCTTCAACTGCGGCACCGGGCTCGACGCGGCCATGTCGACCGTGCTCGACAACCGGCTGGCGACCATCGTCACGAACAGCTACGGCTACGCCGGCGAGTACCCGCAGGACGTCGTGCAGGTGAACGAGAACCAGCACCTGCAGGCCATCGCCGAGGGCATCGGGCTCTACTTCAGCTCCGGTGACTCGGGCGACGAGTCGGACAACCTCGGCACGGTCACGCCGGACTACCCGGCGAGCTCGCCCTACGTCACCTCGGTCGGCGGCACGACGACCGGCATCACGAAGCACGGCTCCGTCGCCCTCGAGACCGGCTGGGGCACCCACCGCGACCTCGTGGTGAAGAACTCGGACGGCTCCCTCGGCTACGACTCCCCCGTCCCCGGCCCCTTCTGGGCGGGCGCGGGCGGTGGCGTGAGCGCCGTGTTCAGCCAGCCCTGGTACCAGGCGGGCATCGTGCACACGAACGGGATGCGCGGCGAGCCGGACATCGCGGCCGACGCCGACCCGTACACCGGTGAGCTGATCGGCATCCGACCGGTGGACGAGGCGACGCTGAAGGTCGGCCCCTACGAGGAGCAGACCTACGGCGGCACGTCGCTCGCGTCCCCGCTGTTCGCCGGCGAGGTCGCCCTCGTGCAGCAGGCGATCCACCACACGATCGGGTTCGCGAACCCGCTGCTCTACGACGCGTACCGCGCCCACGCCTCGGTGTTCCGTGACGTGCTGCCGCAGTCCGTCGAGCTGGCGGCGACGAGCCCCTCGACCGGCAACAGCTACCTCGTCTCCGGCGACCTCGACACGTCGCTCACGGTGACGCGCGGCTGGGACGACGTCACGGGGCTCGGTGTGCTGACGTTCGGCCACCTCCGGGACGAGGCCGAGCACCACTAGTCCGACGAGAACGAGCAGCGCCCGTCCCGAGCGATAGGGGCGGGCGCTGCACGTCGTCGCCGCACCACAGGCGTCGATGCACTCCCGGTAGATGCCGTTCGAGCCCTCGATGATGAACTCCTTGCGCGGCGCGACGTCGTTGCCCATGAGCAGCTCGAACGTGCGCTCCGCGGCGGCCGCGTCCGCGATCCGCACCCGGCGCAGCGTGCGGTGCCGGCGGTCCATGGTCGTCACCTTGAGCTGGGACGCGTCCATCTCCCCCAGCCCCTTGTACCGCTGGATCGGGTCCTGGTAGCGCTTGCGCTCCCGCTTCAGCTGCGCGAGCACTCCCTGCAGCTCCTGCTCGCTGTAGGTGTAGATCGGCTCCGTCTTCTTGCCCATCACGACCACGCGGTGCAGCGGCGGCACGGCGGCGAACACCCGGCCCTCGTCGAGCAGCGGGCGCATGTAGCGGAAGAAGAGGGTGAGCAGCAGCGTGCGGATGTGGGCGCCGTCGACGTCCGCGTCGCTCATCAGGATGACCTTGCCGTAGCGGGCCGAGTCGAGGTCGAACGTGCGGCCCGAGCCGGCGCCCACGGCCTGGATGATCGCCGCGCACTCCGCGTTGGCGAGCATGTCGCCGATCGAGGCCTTCTGGACGTTCAGGATCTTGCCGCGGATCGGCATGACCGCCTGGTACTCGCTGTTGCGGGCGAGCTTGGCGGTCCCGAGCGCGGAGTCGCCCTCGACGATGAACAGCTCGGTGTCCGCGACGTCGTTCGAGCGGCAGTCGGAGAGCTTCGCCGGCAGCGACGAGGACTCGAGCGCGTTCTTGCGGCGCTGCGTCTCCTTGTGGGTCCGCGCGGAGATCCGCGCCTTCATCTCCCCGACGACCTTCTCCAGCAGCACGCCCGTCTGCGCCTTGTCCTCCCGCTTGGTGGACGCGAACCGCTCCGTGAGCGCGTTCGTGACGACTGTGCGGACGATCTGGCGCACCGCCGGCGTGCCGAGCACCTCCTTCGTCTGCCCCTCGAACTGCGGCTCCGGCAGGCGGACGGTGAGCACGGCGGTGAGGCCGGCGAGCACGTCGTCCTTCTCCAGCTTGTCGTTCTGGGAGACCTTGAGTCGTCTCGCGTTGTCGGCGACCTGCGTCTGCAGCACCTTGAACAGGGCCGCCTCGAAGCCCTGGTTGTGGGTGCCGCCCTTCGGCGTCGTGATGATGTTCACGAAGCTGCGCACCGTGGTCTCGTAGCCGGTCCCCCAGCGCAGGGCGAGGTCGACCTCGCAGGAGCGGCGCACCTCCGTCGCCTCCATGTGCCCGTTCGCCTGCAGCACCGGGATCGTCTCGGTGAACTCGCCGGACCCCTGGATCCGCCAGGTGTCGGTCAGCGGCGCATCCGCGGAGAGGAAGTCGACGAACTCGGCGATCCCGCCCTCGTAGTGGAACGACTCCGTCGTCGGCTGCTCGCCGCGCAGGTCCTCGATCGAGATCGCGAGGCCAGGCACGAGGAACGCCGTCTGCCGCGCCCTGGCGGCCAGGTCGGGGAGCGAGAACTGCGCGTCGCGGATGAAGATCTGCCGGTCCGCCCAGTACCGCACGCGGGTGCCGGTGCGGCCCCGCGGCGCCTTGCCGACGACGCGCAGCTGGCTGCCGGAGACGAACGGCTCGAACGGCGCGTCGGGCGACGGCGGCCGGCCGGGCGCGTCCGCGAAGACGCCGGGCTCGCCGCGGTGGAACGACATCGCGTACGTCTTGCCGCCCCGGTCGACCTCGACGTCGAGCCGCTCGGACAGGGCGTTCACGACGGAGGCGCCGACGCCGTGCAGGCCGCCGGACGCGGCGTAGGAGCCGCTGCCGAACTTGCCGCCCGCGTGCAGCTTGGTGAAGACGACCTCGACGCCGGAGAGCCCGGTCTTCGGCTCGATGTCGACGGGGATGCCCCGCGCGGTGTCGCGCACCTCGACGCTCGAGTCGGGGTGGAGCACGACCTCGATGGCGTCGCCGTGGCCGGCGAGCGCCTCGTCCACCGAGTTGTCGATGATCTCCCACAGGCAGTGCATGAGCCCACGGGAATCGGTCGAGCCGATGTACATGCCGGGTCGCTTGCGCACCGCCTCGAGGCCCTCGAGGACGGACAGGTGACGGGCCGAGTAGTCGCTGGAAGCCATCCCGTTCACCGTAACCGTGCGGCAGGACAGCGCCGCGCCACGCGCCGCGGGCCGGGGAAGCAGGGGCGCCCGGTCTGGGGTACGCTTTCAGCGAACGACTCGCTGACACCACGCGTCCCCCCACCTTCCGCGTGCTTACATTGACCCACCTGTTCCGCAATGCACACCGCAAGGAGGTCACGATGACGCGTTCGGGAGACCACGGCCCGCTCGATTCGCTCGAGTCGCAGTTCTCGCTCACCGCGCTCGACCGCTGCGACAGCTGCGGCGCGCAGGCGTACATCCGAGTCCAGCTCGACAGCGGCGAGCTGCTCTTCTGCGCCCACCACGGCAAGAAGTACCAGGAGAAGCTCTCCGGCATCGCCCAGAGCTGGCACGACGAGTCGAGCAAGCTCCTCGAGGAGACCAAGGCCTAGGTCGCTTCCGCGACCACGACGAAAGGCCCGCCGGTAAACCGGCGGGCCCATCGGCGTCCCTGCGCAGCGCCGCTGCCCGGCGGGCACCCCCGCGCTGTCCGGGCGAGCAC
>JBQCCU010000475.1:0-2106 GCA_051961935.1 Amnibacterium sp.
GACGCCGCGACGGCCACCGATCTCGCCGATCTCTTCGCGGTCTCCCCGTTCCCGGGCGGCACGACCGCGGCCTCGCCGCAGGCGTCGTTCACCGCGGACCCGGCGACCGGGCCCGCACCGCTCGCCGTGACCTTCACCGACACGTCGACCGGGCCGCCGACCTCGTGGTCCTGGGACTTCGGCGACGGCGCCACCTCCACCGACCAGAACCCCTCGCACACGTTCGCCGCCGCCGGCAGCTATGCCGTGACCCTGACGGCGGGGAACGCCGCCGGCACGGCGACCGCCTCCTCGACGGTCGTCGTCGGCGATCCGGCCGGCACGGCGCCCACCGCCTCCTTCGCGTCCGCGCCCTCGGCCGGCACGGCGCCGCTCACCGTCGCCTTCGCGGACACCTCGACCGGCGCGCCGACCTCGTGGACGTGGGACTTCGGTGACGGCACCGGCTCCAGCGAGGAGAGCCCGTCGCACACGTATGCCGCTGGCGGCACGTTCACCGTCACGCTCACCGCGGCGAACGCGACGGGAGCGACGAGCGCCACCGGCACCGTCACGGTGCGGCAGGCCGTGCGGATCGGTGCCTCCACGTCCGCGAGGTCGTCCGGCTCCACGAGGTCGGTGAGGCTCAGCGAGCCGGCCGGGTTGGCGGCGGGCGACCTGCTCGTCGCCCAGATCGATGCCGACGGGCTGCCCACCATGTCGAGCGTGCCCTCCGGCTGGCACGCCCTCGTCGGCCGGCTCGCCACGAAGGGCTCGGTCCTCTTCGCCTACTCCCGCACCGTCGGCGACCCCGCGAAGGAGCCCGCATCCGTCACCTTCACGCTGTCGGCGGCGAAGACCTGGAACGCCGGGATCAGCGACTTCACCCACGTGAACGCCGCCGGCCCGTTCGACACGGCCGCCGCGACGAAGACCGTCACGAGCAGCACCAGCCATCTCACCGTGGGTGCCGTGACGACGGTGACCCCCGGCGCGCTGCTCATCGGTGGCGCCGGGCTGAACTCGACCACCGTGCACATCGGCGCCCCGACCGGTTGGACGGAGGCGTGGGAGGCGGACGGCGGCCAGGACGTCGATCTCGTGACGAGGCCGATGCCGGTCGCCGCGGGTTCCGGCACCGCCTCGTTCGGCCTCAGCGCAGCGACGACCGGCGCCGCCTGGATCCGCGCGCTCCGGCCGGCCGGCTGATCGGGAGGACTACGCCTCGCGCCACCTGGTGTCGGAGGGCGCGACCGGCAGGTGCCGCTTGTGCTCGGTGATCCGGTACTGGTGCTCGATCCGCGCGGCCTCGTCGGCGTCGACGTCCGCCCCCTGCAGGTACGCGTCGATGTCCCGGTAGGTCATGCCGAGGTTGTCCTCGTCGGTCTGCCCGGGGTTCAGATCGAGCAGGTCCGCGGTCGGCGCCTTCGTGTAGAGCCGCTCGGGCGCGCCCAGGTGCTGCAGCAGCGCGGCGCCCTGGCTCTTCGTCAGCCCGGACAGGGGGATCACGTCGACGCCGCCGTCGCCGTACTTCGTGAAGAACCCGGTGATCGCCTCGGCGGCGTGGTCGGTGCCCACCACGAGCGCCGCCGACTCGCTCGCGATCGCGTACTGCACGACCATCCGCGTGCGCGCCTTCACGTTGCCCTTGCCGAAGTCGCTGAGCGGTGCCCCCACCGCCTGCTCGTAGTCGGCGGCGAGCGCGTCGACGGAGGCCTTGATGTTCACGGTGCGCACGAGGTCGGGGGCGATGAACTGCAGCGCGGCCTGCGCGTCGTCCTCGTCGGCCTGCACGCCGTAGGGGAGCCGGACGGCGGTGAGGGTGGCCTCGAGCCCCTCGGCGCGCGCCTGCTCCGCGGCGAGCTGGCAGAGCCGGCCGGCGAGCGTGGAGTCCTGGCCGCCGCTGACGGCGAGCACGTAGCCCTTGGTGCGGGAGGCCTTCAGGTAGTCGACGAGGAACTCGCGGCGACGCGCGATCTCCTGCTCCACGTCGATGGTCGGCTGCGAGCCGACGGCCGCGAGGATCTCCGAGCGGGTGGGCGCCATGCCTTCACGATATGCGGCGCGTGTTGCGGGCTCGTGTCGCGGGGAGCGGTGCCGGGCCTGGTGGGGCGTGAGGCCGTCGTC
>JBQCCU010000476.1:0-13337 GCA_051961935.1 Amnibacterium sp.
AAATACCACCATTCTTTATATGGGGCCCCTACCCCCCTGGGGGGGGTTGCCCCCGCCCCCGGGGTGTTGCCCTTGCCCCCTGGGGGGGGGTGGCGCGCCCCCCCGCCGCTCGATGGACGCGCTCCGCCCCGCCCCCGCCTACCGTTCCGCGCACCGGCTCGACGATGAGGTGGCGAGGTCCGTGGTCAGGAACAGTGGGGCGTCCGCCGGACGCGCGGCGACGCGAACGGTGCGGTCATGATCGCCGAGATCGTCCGTCTGAGCATCAAGCTCCGAGCGCTGGTCGTCGGAGCGGCGGTGGTGACGCTGGGCCTCGGCCTCAGCCACGTGCCGGCCGCATCGGTCGACGCGCTCCCCGAGTTCGGGCCGCCGCTCGTGGAGGTGCAGGCGGAGGCGCTCGGCCTGTCCGCGCAGGAGGTCGAGCAGCTCATCACGGTGCCGCTCGAGCAGGACCTCCTGAACGGCGTGCCGTGGCTGAGCCGGATCCGCTCGGAGTCCGTGCCCGGCCTCTCCACGATCGACATGGTCTTCGACGAGGGCACGGACGTGCTGAAGGCCAGGCAGATGGTGCAGGAGCACCTGACCCAGGCGCACGCCCTGCCGCAGGTGGGCACCCCACCCGTGATGATCCAGCCGATCTCCTCGACCGGTCGGGTGATGATGATCGGCCTCGGCGCGAAGAACCTGTCGCTCATCGACCTGTCGGTGCTCGCGCGGTGGAAGATCAAGCCACGGCTGATGGGCGTGCCCGGCGTCGCCAACGTGGCGATCTGGGGCCAGCGCGACCGGCAGCTCCAGGTGCAGGTGGACCCTGCGGAGCTGCAGCAGCACCACGTCTCCCTCGACCAGGTGGTGAGCACCACCGGCAACGCCCTGTGGGTGTCCTCGCTGACCTTCGTCGAGGCGTCCACCCCGGGCACCGGCGGCTTCATCGACACCTCCACCCAGCGGTTCGCGGTGCAGCACGACCTGCCGATCACGACCGCGAAGGATCTCGCGGCCGTGAGCGTCGCGGACACCGGGACGAACCACCTGCGCCTCGGCCAGGTCGCCAAGGTCGTCGAGGACCACCAGCCCCTCATCGGCGACGCCGTGCTGAACGGCGCCCCGGGGCTGATGCTCGTCATCGAGAAGTTCCCGGACGCCGACGTCGAGCAGGTCACGAAGGCGGTCGACAAGGCGATGGCGGAGATGGCCCCCGGCCTCTCGGGCGTCTCCATCGACACGAACGTGTACCGGCCGGCGAGCTACCTCGACTCCGCGATGGGGAACGTCGCGACGTGGGCCGTGATCGCGCTGATCCTCCTGGTCGCGCTGCTCTTCGGGGCCCTGCTGTCCTGGCGCGCCGCGCTCGTCGCGCTGCTCGCGACCACCCTGCCGGTCGTCACCGCCGCGCTCGTGCTCCTCCTGCTCCGGATCCCGTTCAACGCGCTGATCCTCGCCGGGCTCGTCGCGGCCTGCGCGGTCGTGATCGACGAGGCCGTCACGAGCATCGACGCGCTCCGCCGGCTGCAGGAGGAGCGCCGGGACGCGGGCGAGCCCGTCCCGACCGCGTCCCTGGTGGCGGAGGCGCTCGCGGACCGGCGGGGAACGCTCCTGTTCGCGACGCTCGCGGTGCTGATCCTGCCGCTGCCCGCGCTCGCGCTCAGCGGGGTCGCGGGCGCGTTCGCGCGGCCGCTCGTGCTCGCCTACCTGCTCGCCGTCGCCGCGGCGCTCGTCGTGGCCCTCGTCGTGGCGCCCGCGTCGATCGTCGTGCTGGTCGGCCGCAGCCGGCTGGAACGGCGCACGCCGGCCGTCCTCCTGCGGGTGCAGCGCCTTCACGACCGCCTCACGCGCCGCGCATTCCGGCCGGCGCCGCTGCTCGGCGCGTTCGTCGTGCTCGCCCTCGCCCTGCTCGCGGTGGCGCCCCAGGCCGCGAGAGGCGGCTCGGCGCTCCCGTCCCTGCAGGACCGCGACCTGCTGATCCGGTGGCAGGCGGCGCCGGGGACGTCCCTGCCGGAGATGAGCCGCATCACCGCGGCGGCGGCGGCGGAGCTGCGCGGCCTGCCCGCGGTGAGCGAGGTCGGCTCGCACGTCGGACGCGCCGTCATGGCGGACCAGTCGGTCGGCGTCGATTCCGCGGAGACGTGGGTGCGCGTGAAGCCGCGTGCGGACTACCGACAGGCCGTCGACGACATCACCCGCGTGGTGCACGCCTACCCGGGCCTGCGCGCCGGCGTCAGCACGTACACCGACGACCGGATCCGGGCGGCGTCCGCCGAGACCGGCTCCTCCGCCCCGCTCGTGGTGCGGGTCTACGGATACGACTATCCGCAGCTGCAGGCGACGGCGGAGCGGATCCGCGGCATCCTCGCCGGGGTCCCGGGCGTCGTGCGGCCCACCGTCGAGCGGATGACCGAGGAGCCCTCGGTGCAGGTCGAGGTGAACCTCGCGGCGGCGCAGCGCTACGGCATCAAGCCCGGGGACGTGCGCCGCGCGTCCGCCACCTACTACGCGGGGCTGCCGGTCGGCAGCCTCTACGAGGACCAGAAGATCTTCGACGTCGTGGTGTGGGGCGAGCCGGGCGCGCGGTACACCCCGGCCAAGGTGTCCGACCTGCTGCTCGACACCCCGACCGGTGGGCACGTGCGGCTGGGCGACGTCGCCAAGGTGACGATCGGCCCCTCCCCGACGGTCATCACGCACGACGACATCTCACGGAGCCTCGATGTGACCGCCCAGGTCTCCGGCGACCTCGGGGCCGTCACGGACGCGGTCCGTGCCCGGGTCGACGGCATCGCGATGCCGTCCGAGTTCCACCTGGAGGTGCTCGGCGCGCAGTCCGCCGTCGGCGACACGTGGCGGCTGATCGGGTTCGTGCTCGGCGCCCTGGTCGCGATCCTCCTGCTGCTGCAGGCCGCGCTCGCGAGCTGGCGGCTCGCCGCGCTCGTGTTCCTGACGACGCCCCTCGCCTGCGCCGGCGGCGTGCTCGCGGCCTTCGCCGCCGGCGGGGTGCAGGGCGTCGGCGCCCTCGCGGGGCTGCTCGGGGTCGCGGGACTGGCGCTGCGGCAGAACCTCCTGCTGGTGCGCGCCCTGCGGGACGAGGCCGCCGAGCACGGCCCCCTCGACCCCGAGCGGGTGCGCGCGGCGGCGAACGACCGGGTCGTCCCGGTGCTGCTCACGGCCGCTGCCACGGCGGTCGTGGCCCTCCCCCTCCTCGCGCTCGGGCCGATCGCGGGTACCGAGGTCCTGTTCCCCCTGGCCGTGGTGCTGCGCGGCGGCCTCGTCAGCTCGGTCGTGCTCACGCTCTTCGTGCTGCCCGGCCTCGTGCTGCTGCTCCAGCGGCCCCGCCCGCGAGCGCCCGAGCCGGCACCGTCCGCGCCGTCCGCCGTGTGACCGATACCCATCCGAAGGAGATCCCGATGGACCGCCGCCGAACCCCCGCCCTCGCCGCCTGCCTGCTCGCGGCGGCCCTGGCGCTGACCGGATGCGGCACCTCCGCCGGCGCCGCGCCCGCCGACGCCGGGCGGCCGGCCCGCGTCGTGCACCTCACGGGCAGCCAGCGCAGCGCGGTCGTGCTCACTGCCGACGCCGCCAGGCGGATCGGCGTGACGACCGCGGCCACGACCACCGCGGGCGGCAGCGCGGTCGCGGTCCCCCTCGAGGCCGTGCTCTACGACAAGGACGGGCGGACGTGGGTCTACACGGCCGCACGGCCGCTCACCTTCGTCCCCACGCAGGTGACCGTCGCGCACATCGACGGCGACACGGCGACGCTCTCCACCGGCCCGGCCGTCGGGACGCAGGTCGTGACCGTGGGGGGCGCCGAGCTCGTCGGCGTCGAGTACGGGGTTCCGGGCGAGCAATGATGCGCCCGGTCCTCCGCCGCGGGCTGATGCGCTGGATCGTCGAGTCCAGCCTCAACTACCGGTTCATCGCCATCGCCGGCGCGATGGCCCTGATGGTGCTCGGCTCCCTGCAGCTGCCGAAGATGCCGATCGACGTGTTCCCGGAGTTCGCCCCGCCGCGTGTGGAGATCCAGACCATGTGCACCGGCCTCTCGACCGGCGACGTCGAATCCCTCGTCACGGTGCCGCTGGAGCAGGCGCTCACCGGCATCGAGGGCCTGCAGGATCTGCGGTCGAAGTCGGTGCCCCAGCTGTCCGACATCCAGCTGATCTTCGAGCCCGGCGCCGACCAGCTGAAGGTCCGGCAGCTGGTCCAGGAGCGCCTCGCCACCGCGACACCGAACCTGCCCACGTGGGCCGCGCCCCCGGTCATGCTGCCGCCGCTGTCCGCGACGAGCCGGGTGATGAAGATCGGCATGACGTCGAAGGACAAGTCCCTGATCTGGATGTCGATGGACGCCTACTGGAACATCCGGGCTCGGCTGCTGCGGGTCCCGGGTGTCGCCAACGTGGCGATCTGGGGCGAGCGGCTCGAGATGACCACCGTGCAGGTGCGGCCGCCGGACCTGACCCGCCAGAACGTGACCCTCGACACCGTGATGGAGGCGACGGCGGACTCCGTCGACTCCGGGCTCCTGCGCTTCTCCTCCGGCTCGATCATCGGCACGGGCGGCTCCATCGAGACCGCATCGCAACGGCTCGGGATCCGGCACGTGCTGCCGATCGTCACGCCGGCCGACCTCGCCCGGATCACCGTCCCCCGGGAGGACGGCAGCCTCGCGAGGCTCGGGGACGTCGCGAACGTGAGGATAGAACACCAGCCGCTACCGGGCGACGCGATCGTAGACGGCGGCCCCGGCCAGCTGCTCGTGGTGGAGAAGCTGCCGTGGGGCAACGCCCTCGAGGTCACGAAGGGCGTCGACGACGTCATCCGCTCGCTGCAGCCGGGTCTGCCGACGGTCCGCTTCGACACCCACGTGTTCCGGCAGGCGAACTTCATCATCACGTCGATCGACAACCTGCGCGAGGCGCTGCTGCTCGGCTTCGTGCTGGTGCTCGTGATCCTCGTGCTGTTCCTGTTCGAATGGCGCGTCGCGCTGATCAGCCTGCTCACCATCCCGCTGTCGCTGCTCGCGACGCTGCTGGTGCTCTACTGGCAGGGCGCGACGATCAACACGATGACCCTGGCCGGGCTCGTCATCGCGCTCGGCGCGGTCGTGGACGACGCGATCATCGACCTCGAGAACATCCTCCGGCGCCTCCGGCAGCACCGGCAGGCCCGGGACGGCGTCTCGACGGCGAGGGCGATCATCGAGGCCTCGGTCGAGGTGCGGAGCCCGATCGTCTCCGCGACCCTGATCATCGTCGCGGCGGCCGTGCCGATCTACCTGCTGCCCGGCCTCACCGGCTCGTTCTTCCGGCCCCTCGCGGTGTCGTACACGCTCGCGATCGTCGCCTCGATGGTCGTGGCGCTCACCGTCACGCCCGCGCTCGCCTACGTCCTGCTGCGGAACGTGCCCGTCGAGCGGCACAGCTCCCCGCTGGTGCGCGGGCTGCAGCGCGGCTACAGCGCCGTGCTCGCCCGCATCGTGAAGCGGCCCGTCGGCGCGTACGCCGGGGGCCTCGCCCTCGTGCTCGCCGGCGCGGTGGTCGTGCCGAACCTCGGCCAGTCGCTGTTCCCGACCTTCAAGGAGCGCGACTTCCTCATCCACTGGCTGACCGTCCCCGGCACCACCGTGGCGGAGGAGACCCGCACGATCACGGCGCTCAGCCACGATCTGCAGGCGATCCCCGGCGTGCAGAGCTTCGGCTCGCACATCGGCCAGGCGTTCCTCGGGGAGGAGGTCGCGGGCGTCAACTTCGGCGAGAACTGGGTGAGCATCGCCCCCTCCGCGGACTACGAGAGGACCGTCGCCGCGATCGACCGGGTGGTGCACCGGTACCCGGGCGTCTACCGCGACGTCATGACCTACCTGAACGAGCGGATCGAGGAGGTGCTGACCGGCGCGAAGGAGCCGATCGTGGTCCGCATCTACGGGCAGGACCTCCCGACGCTCCGCGCGAAGGCCGCCGAGGTGCAGCACAGGATCGCCGGCATCACGGGCATCGCGGACGACCACGTCGACCTCGAGGTGGACGAGCCGCAGATCGAGGTCACGGTGGACCTGCAGCAGGCGGCCCGGTACGGGCTGAAGCCGGGCGACGTCCGCCGCGCCGCCTCCACGATGATCGCGGGCGAGGAGGTCGGCGACATCTTCCGCGGCGGCCGCGCGTACGACACCGTCGTCTGGAGCACCCCCCGGTCCCGCGCGAACGTGCAGGCCGTCGGGGACCTGCGCATCGACACGCCGTCCGGGCAGGTCGTGCGCCTGCGCGACGTCGCCGCCGTGCAGATCAAGCCCGTCCCGAACGTGATCGAGCGGGAGAACGGCTCCCGCCGGATCGACGTCGGCGCGAACGCCGAGGGCCGCGACCTCGGCGCGGTGGCCGGCGACGTGCAGAGGGCCCTCGCGACCGTCTCCTTCCCCCGCGGCTACCACGCCGAGCTGCTCGGCGAGTACAGCGAGCGCGAGTCCGCCCAGGGCTCGCTGTCCGCGATCGCCCTCATCGCCGGGCTGGCCATCCTCCTGCTGCTGCAGGCCGCGTTCGGCAGCTGGCGCCTCGCGACCCTGATCTTCCTCACCCTGCCCATCGCGCTGGTCGGCGGGGTGCTCGCCGCCTTCATCGGCGGCGGCGTCATCTCGCTCGGGTCGCTCGTCGGGTTCTTCACCGTCTTCGGCATCGCCGCGCGCAACGGCATCCTCCTCGTGAACCACTGCCAGCACCTCGAGCAGCACGAGGGGATGGCCTTCGGCCCGGAGCTCGTGCTGCGGGGCGCCCGCGAGCGCCTCTCGCCGATCCTCATGACCTCGCTCGCGACGGGGCTCGCGGTCGTGCCCCTCGTCGTGCTCGGCGACCGGCCGGGGCACGAGATCGAGTACCCGCTGGCGTTCGTCATCCTCGGCGGCCTCGTCACCTCCACCCTGCTCAACCTGTTCGTCGTGCCGTCGCTGTACCTGCGGTACGGGCGCGGCCGCCGGGAGCGGGCGCCGCGCCGGCAGGTCGCCGCCCCGACCCCGTGACCGGAAGGAACCTCCCATGCCCCTCGGACGCCTCGGCGGCGCCGCAGCCGCCATCACCACGGCCCTGGTGGCCGCCCTCCTCGCGGGACCGGCGGTCCCCGCATCCGCCACGACCGGGCCGGGCGACTGCCGCGCGGCCGCGTCGTTCACGCAGGCCCGCTTCCCCGCCCGCCCGGACGTCGACAACCGGTGGTTCCCGCTGAAGCCGGGCAGCCGGTTCGAGCTCTCGGGCACCATGCAGGACGCGGGCTCCACCCACCGGCACAGCATCACCTCGACGGTGACCGGGCTGACCAAGGTCCTTCACGGCGTGCGCACCGTGGTCCTCCTCGAGCAGGACTTCGACAACGGCGAGCTGCAGGAGTCCGAGCTGGCCTTCATGGCCGAGGACAGCCGGGGCGCGGTGTGGAACGTGGGCGAGTACCCGGAGGAGTACAGCGACGGCAGGCTGGACGGCGCACCGAGCACCTGGATCGAGGGGATCGCCGGCGCGCGGGCCGGGATCGGGATGCTCGCCCACCCCGCCCTCGGCAGCGCCGCCTACCTGCAGGGCACGGCCCGCTCCGTCGGCTTCCGCGACTGCGCCCAGGTCGCCCGCACCGGCGTCTCGGTGTGCGTGCCGACCGGCTGCTACCACCACGTGCTCGTCACCCGGGAGTGGGACCCGCAGGATCCCGCGGGCGGCATCCAGCTGAAGTACTCCGCCCCGGGGGTCGGCACCGTGCTGGTACGGGCCCTCGGCGGCGATCAGCCGGAGAACCTCCGGCTGACCGGGCTGCACCGGCTTCGCGGATCCGCGCTGCGGGCCGTGGACGCGCTCGCGCTCCGGCAGGACGCGCGCGGCTACCGGGTCAGCCCCGACGTCTACGGCCGCACGCCGAGGGCGGTCGCCCCGCACCACTGACGCCGCCGACCGCCGAGGGACCAGGTTCCGGACAGGTACTTGGTCCCTTGGCCGCGCTCGCCGGCCGGTGGTGGGATGACGCCCGTTGACCGGTGCCGGACCTTCGTCCGGCGGACGGACGGGGACGTCCCATGAGAGCTCCGACGGCGCGCGCGTCCGCCGCGGCGGACGCCGCGATCGCCGCCGCGGTCTCGGTGCTCCAGCTCGCGAACTGCGTCGCCTCGGTGCCGCTCGTGAGCTCCCACTACCCGGGCGAGCGGCTCCCGGCCGTCCCCGCGCCGCTCTCCGTCGCCCTCGCCGTCCTCGGCGGCGCGTGCCTCGTCTCCCGGCGTCGTGCCCCGCTCGTCGTCCTCGTCGTCGCGACCACGTGCGGAGCCCTCGACCTCGGGCTCGGCTATCCCCCCGGCCGGCCGCTCGCCGTCGCGATCGCGCTGCTCACGGTCGCCGAGACGTCCAGCACGGTCGTCACCGCGATCGCCGGCACCGTCTCGCTCGTCGCGCTGTCCGGCGCGGTCGTGCTCGCGCTCGGGTGGATGGGCGAGGACCTCGACGACCAGCTGCTCGACAACCTGCTGCTCCTCCTGCTCGCCTGCCTGCTCGGCTGGGGCATCCAGCTCGGCCGCGCCCGCACCTCGGCCCTCCGCGAGCAGGCGGACCGCCTCTCCCGCGAGCACGCCGTGGCGCGCGAGCGCGCGCTCCGGCAGGAGCAGTCGCGGATCGCACGCGAGATGCACGACGTCGTCGCGCATCACGTGAGCGTGATCACCGCCCAGGCGGCCGGGGCCCGGCGCGTCTTCGACCGCAGTCCCGAGCTGGCCCGCGAGGCGCTCGCCGCGATCGAGGCGACGGGCCGGGAGGCGATGACCGAGATGCGCCGCGCCCTCGGCCTGCTCCGTCCATCGGATGCCGCGGGGCTCGACCCCCCGCCGACCCTCGACCGGCTCCCGGCCCTCATCGCCGGGGTGGAGCAGGCGGGGCTCCCCGTCCGGCTCTCGGTCACCGGCGGCGCCCGGCCGCTGCCGCCCGCCATGGAGCTGAACGCCGTCCGGATCGTGCAGGAGGCGCTCACGAACGTCATGAAGCACGCGGGCGCCTCCCGGGCCGCGGTCGACCTGCACACCGACGCCGACGCGCTCACGATCCGGATCCGCGACGACGGGCACGGCTACGCGACCCCGGCCGAGCCCCCGGGCCCCGGCCGCGGGCTGATCGGCATGCGGGAGCGGGCCGCCCTGCACGGCGGCACGCTCCTCCTCGGCACCGCCCCGGAGGGTGGTCTCGAGGTGCAGGTGAGGCTGCCGCTGGAGCACGCGGCCGAGCGTGGACCGGCTCCGCGTCCCGCCGTCCCCACCGACCGCGTGGCCGCCCCATGACGATCCGGGTCCTCATCGCGGACGACCAGCCGCTCATGCGGTCCGCCCTGCGGATGTGCCTGTCCGCCGAGCCGGACATCGCCGTCGTCGGCGAGGCGTCCGACGGCAGGGACGCCGTGCAGCAGGCGCTCGCCCTCCGCCCGGACACGGTCATCATGGACGTGCGGATGCCCGTCCTCGACGGTGTGGCCGCGACCCGGCTGCTCACCGCCGCGCACTCCGAGGACCGCGTCCGCGTGCTCGTCGTGACGACGTTCGACCTCGACGAGTACGTCGTCGAGGCGCTCCGCGCCGGCGCGAGCGGATTCCTGCTGAAGGACGCCACACCCGACGAGCTGGTGCACGCGGTCCGGGTCGTCGCGGCGGGCGACGCGCTGCTCGCCCCGACCGTGACCAGGCGGCTCCTCGACACCGACGCGCGGCGCCTGCCGCCCTCCCGGCCGGGCCGGCGCGCGCTGGCCGCCCTCACCGGGCGTGAGCGGGCCGTGCTGACCCTCGTCGCCCAGGGCCTGTCGAACCTTCAGATCGCGGACGAGCTCGGCGTCGCGGAGAGCAGCGTGAAGACCCACATCAGCCATCTGCTGCTGAAGCTGCAGGTGCGGCACCGCGTCCAGCTCGTGATCCTCGCCTACGAGACCGGCCTCGTGTGGCCCGGCAGCCCGCTCCCCGCGCGGCACACCCCGCCCGCCTCCCGCCGGGCCGACTAGACTTTCGCCGCCTCTTCTCTTCGACCAGGAAGTGAGATGCAGTGGCGGTCAACGATCAGAACCCGTACCTCGCCGGCACCCTCGACCGTGATCCGGCCGAGACCGCCGAGTGGAGGGAGTCCCTCGACACCCTCGTCGCCCAGGCCGGGCACGAGCGCGCGCGCGAGATCATGCTCAGCCTGCTGAGCCGCTCCCAGGAGCTGCATCTCGGCATCCCGATGGTGCCGACGACGGACTACGTCAACACCATCGCGGTCGAGGACGAGCCCGCCTTCCCCGGCGACGAGGAGATCGAGCGCCGCTACCGGTCGTGGATCCGCTGGAACGCGGCCATCACGGTGCACCGCTCGCAGCGGCCCGGCATCGCGGTCGGCGGCCACATCTCCACCTACGCGTCGTCCGCGACGCTGTACGAGGTCGGCTACAACCACTTCTTCCGCGGGCCCGACGTCCCCGGCGGCGGCGACCAGGTCTTCTTCCAGGGCCATGCCTCCCCCGGCATGTACGCTCGCGCGTTCCTCGAGGGCCGACTCACGGAGCAGGACCTCGACGGCTTCCGGCAGGAGAAGTCGAAGGCGCCGCACGGCCTGCCCTCCTACCCGCACCCCCGGCTCATGCCGGAGTTCTGGCAGTTCCCGACCGTGTCGATGGGTCTCGGACCGATCAACGCGATCTACCAGGCGCAGCTCGCGAAGTACCTGACGAACCGCGGCCTGAAGGACGCCTCGGAGAGCCACGTCTGGGCCTTCCTCGGCGACGGCGAGATGGACGAGGTGGAGAGCCGCGGTCAGCTGCAGGTGGCGGCGAACGAGGGCCTCGACAACCTCACGTTCGTCATCAACTGCAACCTGCAGCGGCTCGACGGACCCGTGCGCGGCAACGGCAAGATCATCCAGGAGCTCGAGAGCTACTTCCGCGGCGCCGGCTGGAACGTCATCAAGGTCATCTGGGGCCGCGAGTGGGACGACCTGCTCTCCCGCGACACCGAGGGCGCGCTGCTGCGCCTCATGAACAGCACGCCCGACGGCGACTACCAGACGTACAAGGCCGAGAACGGCGCGTACGTGCGGGAGCACTTCTTCGGCCGCGACCCGCTCGCCGCGAAGCTCGTCGAGGGCTACACCGACGAGCAGATCTGGAACCTCAAGCGCGGCGGTCACGACTACCGCAAGGTGTACGCGGCCTACCAGGAGGCCATCGAGCACAAGGGGCAGCCGACCGTCATCCTCGCGAAGACGATCAAGGGCTACGGCCTCGGGCCGCACTTCGCGGGCCGCAACGCGACCCACCAGATGAAGAAGCTCACGCTCGAGGACCTCAAGCAGTTCCGCGACGAGCTCCACATCCCGGTCTCCGACGCGCAGCTCGAGGAGAACCCCTACCTGCCGCCGTACTTCCACCCGGGTCAGGACGACGAGGCGATCCAGTACCTGCAGGAGCGCCGCCGCGCGCTCGGCGGCTACGTGCCGCAGCGCCGCACGAACCACGCGCCGGTGCAGCTGCCGGACGAGAAGGCGTACCAGGTCGTGAAGAAGGGCTCCGGCAACCAGCCGGTCGCCACCACGATGGCGTTCGTCCGCCTGCTGAAGGACCTCGTCCGCAGCAAGGACTTCGGGGCGCGGGTCGTGCCGATCATCCCCGACGAGGCGCGCACGTTCGGCATCGACGCCTTCTTCCCGACGGCGAAGATCTACAACCCGCGCGGTCAGCACTACACCTCGGTCGACCGCGAGCTGCTCCTCGCCTACAAGGAGAGCCCGCAGGGCCAGATCCTGCACGTCGGCATCAACGAGGCCGGCGCCGCGGCGGCGTTCACCGCCATGGGCAGCGCGTACTCGACGCAGGGCGAGGTGCTGATCCCGGTCTACGTCTTCTACTCGATGTTCGGCTTCCAGCGCACCGGCGACGCCCTCTGGGCCGCCGGCGACCAGATGACCCGCGGCTTCCTCATCGGGGCGACGGCGGGGCGCACCACCCTGACCGGTGAGGGCCTGCAGCACGCGGACGGGCACTCGCTCGCGCTCGCCGAGACGAACCCGGCCGTCGTCGCCTACGACCCGGCCTACGGGTACGAGATCGGCCACATCGTCGCCGACGGCCTCGAGCGGATGTACGGCACCGCGCCCGACGGACAGGTCCACCGGGACCCGAACGTCATGTACTACCTGACGGTCTACAACGAGCCGATGCCGCAGCCGGCCGAGCCGGCTGGCCTGGACGTCGAGGGCGTGAAGCGCGGCATCTACGCGCTGAAGCGGGCCGAGGCCGACGGGCCCCGCGTGCAGCTGCTCGCCTCCGGCGTCGCGGTGCCGTGGATCCTCGAGGCGCAGGAGCTGCTCGCGAAGGACTGGGGCGTCGCGGCCGACGTCTGGAGCGTCACGTCGTGGGGCGAGCTGCGCCGCGACGGGCTGAACGCGGAGCGCGAGGCGTTCCTGAACCCCGGGCAGCCGCGTCGCACGCCGTTCGTCACCGAGCGGCTGCAGGACTCCGAGGGTCCGGTCGTCGCCGTCAGCGACTTCGCGCACGCGGTGCCGGACCAGATCCGGCAGTTCGTGCCCCGCACCTACGCCACGCTCGGCGCGGACGGGTTCGGGTTCTCCGACACCCGCGCGGCCGCCCGCCGGTTCTTCCACATCGACGGCCCGAGCGTCGTCGTGCGGGCGCTCGAGCTGCTCGCGGACGAGGGCAAGGTGGACGCGGACGTGCCGGCCAGGGCGTTCGCGCAGTACCGCCTCGACGACGTGAACGCGGGCACGACGGGCACGGCCGGCGGCGAGAGCTGACCGGCCGGCCCCGCCGTGCCCCGTACCAAGCAGGAGACGCTCGCCTGGCTCCGGCAGATCGCCGGTGAGCTCGCCACCGCGACCCTGAAGCGCCTCGAGGACACGCTGCCCTGGTACCGGGAGATGCCGCCCGGTCGCCGGAGCGCCGTGGGCCTCGTCGCCCAGCAGGGCATCCGCTCGTTCATCAGCTGGTACGACGACCCGCAGTCGACGCCGTGGATCGCCGCGGACGTGTTCGGCACCGCGCCGCGGGAGCTGCTCCGCTCCGTGAGCCTGCAGCAGACGCTGCAGCTCATCCGGGCGACCGTGGAGGTCGTCGAGGAGCGGGTCACCCGCGGCACGGACGACTCGGTGCGGGAGGCGATCCTGCTCTACTCCCGGGAGATCGCGTTCGCGGCCGCGGACGTGTACGCGCGCGCCGCCGAGGCCCGCGGGCTCTGGGACGCCCGCCTTGAGGCCCTCGTCGTCGACTCGATCCTGAGCGGCGAATACGACGACGAACTGCCCAGCCGCATCGCGGCGCTCGGCTGGCACGGGCACGGCGAGGTCTGCGTCCTGGTG
>JBQCCU010000477.1:0-6328 GCA_051961935.1 Amnibacterium sp.
GGTGCTTGTCGAGGAAGCGGTCGGTGCGGCGCTCGCTGATGCTCGCGAGGTCGGCGACCGCGATCGCGAGGAAGTCGAGCACGTAGCCGACGGGCGCCCCGTGGAAGTTGCCGTTCGACTCTACCCGCCCGTCGAGGGTGACGACGGGGTTGTCGACCGCGGCCGCGAGCTCACGGTCGGCCACCTGCCGCGCGTGGGCGACGGTGTCCCGCACCGCGCCGTGCACCTGCGGGGCGCAGCGCAGCGAGTAGGCGTCCTGCACGCGGGTGAACCCGCCGGTTCGGTGCGACTCGACGAGCGCGGAGCCCGCGAGCGCGGCGCGGAGGTTCGCGGCGGAGGCGGCCTGGCCCGGATGCGGGCGGAGCGCCTGCAGGTCGGCGGCGAACACGTCGTCCGTGCCGGAGAGCCCCTCGATGCTCATCGCGGCGGCCAGGTCGGCCTGGGGGAGGAGCAGCTCGAGGTCCGCGATCGCGAGCGCGAGCATCCCGAGCATCCCGTCGGTGCCGTTCAGCAGGGCGAGGCCCTCCTTCTCGACGAGGTCGAGCGGGGCGATGCCGGCCGCCTCGAGCGCCTCGACGGCGGGCATCAGCTCGCCCGCGGCGTCCCGCACCGGTCCCTCGCCCATCGCCGCGCGCGCGCACTGCGCGAGCGGGGCGAGGTCGCCGGCGCAGCCGAGGCTGCCGTACTCGCGCACCACCGGGGTGATGCCGGCGTTCAGCATCGCCGCGTACGTCTCGGCGACGAGCGGGCGCACGCCGGTGCGCCCGGTGGCGAGGGTCGAGAGCCGCAGCAGCATCAGCGCGCGGACGACCTCGCGCTCGACCGGCTCACCGCTGCCCGCGGCGTGGCTGCGGACGAGGGAGCGCTGCAGCTCCGCCCGCCTCGCGGGCGGGATCGAGGTGGTGGCGAGGGCGCCGAACCCGGTCGAGACGCCGTAGTGGGGGAGCGGATCCGCCGCGAGGGCCTCGATGACCGCGCGGCTCGCGCGCATCGCGGCGAGCGCGTCCTCGGTGAGCCGGACCGGGGCGTCGTGGCGGGCGACGGCGACGACCTCCGCGATCCCGAGGGGACCGACGTCGAAGGGCACGGGCGGCGGTGCTGCGCTCATCCCCTCATTTAATCGCCGAACCGCGCGTCCGTGCGTTGCCCCGGGCGCACGAGTGTTGCCTGCGAGCACGCGCACCTGCCACTTTCCGCCCTCGAATGGCCCGGATGAGGTCGGAACGTGGCACGTGCGCGGTGTCGGCGTCGCAGGCCTGTGCGACCGTGCTGGCATGCCCGCCGAAGCGCTGTCCGTCCGCCGTTCCGACACCGTCACCCTCGCCGGGGAGCGACGCGGCAGGCCGGGCGCCCCGGCCGTCGTCCTCCTCCACGCGAACGTGGCCGACCGCCGCGCCTGGCACGGCGTGCTCGACGCGCTGGAGGGCGACGACCTCGACCTGATCGCGTACGACCGTCGGGGCTTCGGCGAGACGCCGCTCGGCGACGGGCCCTTCACCGACCTCGAGGACCTCCTCGCCGTGCTCGACGCCGCCGGCGTCCGGCGAGCGGTCGTGGTCGGCAACTCGCACGGCGGCTCGATCGCGCTCGACGTCGCGTCCGAGGTGCCCGAGCGGGTCGCCGGCGTGCTCCATCTCGCCGGCGGCGCGAGCGGGATGACGGACGAGGGCGAGGAGTTCCGGTGGGAGGCCGACCCCGACACCGATCGCGTGTACGGGGCGCTGCAGCGGGCGGAGGCCGAGCACGACGTCGAGGAGCAGGTGCGGCTGCTGCTGCACCTGTGGCTCGACGGCCCAGCTCAGCCCGAGGGCCGGGTGCAGGGCGCCTCCCGTGACCTCGTCGCCGACATGAACCGTCGCATCATCGCGTGGAACCGCCCCGACGACGTGGGGGACGCCGGCCTCGACGTCTGGCACGAGCTCGGCGCGATCCGCGTGCCGGTGACGGTCGCGTGGGGCTCCTTCGACATCCCCGCCGACCTGCCGTTCTTCGAGCTGATCGCCGCGCGGATCCCGGGCGCCCGCCGGCACGTGATCGACGGCGTCGCCCACCTCCCCGGCGTCGAGCGCCCCGACCTCGTCGCGGAGCTGGTGCGCGAGCAGGTGCGGGCGGCCCGGCCGACCGAGCAGGGTTAGGCGGGCGGGAAGCCGAACTCGTTCCAGCGGTCCACGCGGATGCGCGCGGTGATCTGCGGCACGTCGTGGTCGGGGTAGGGGCGCCCGTCGTAGTGCTGCGAGATCCGATCGACGTCGGCGAAGTCGCGGTCCTCGCTGAGGGAGACGACCGTGCCGTGGATCGTCACCTGGCGGTACCAGCTGTCGCGGTCGAGCACGGTGACGCTCACCCGCGGATCCCGTTCGACGTCCCGGCGCCGCCGCCCGGTCGGGCTCATGCTCGTCACGAGGCCGCCGTCCTCCCAGAGCACCCAGACGGCCGCGCTCGCGGGCGAGCCGTCGGGGCGGACGACGGCGATCACGGCGGGGTTCGGCTGCTCGAGCATGCGGAGGATCGGGGCGGGCATCGGTGCGCTCATCCGGGCAGTCTCGCCGACCGGGCCGTGGTCAGGGCTGGAGCCGCTCGATCGACCAGCCGTCGAACGACGGCGTGAAGACGAGCCGGTCGTGCAGCCGGGACGGGCGGCCCTGCCAGAACTCGATGCGCGCCGGTGCCACGAGCCAGGCGCCCCAGTGCGGCGGCCGCGGGACCGCGGAGATGCCGGCGAAGCGCGCCTCGGTCGCCGCCTCCCGCGCCTCGAGCTCCGCGCGGGAACCGATCGGCTGCGACTGGTCGCTCGCCCACGACGCGATCTGCGAGGCGCGGGGCCGACTCGCCCAGTACCGGTCGCTCATGCCGGCGGGCGCCGGGGTGGCGGTGCCGTCGATCAGCACCTGCCGCTCGAGCCCGTACCACGGGAACAGGAGCGACACCCGCCCGTCGGCCGTCAGCGCCCTGCCCTTGCGCGAGCCGGCGTTCGTCACGAACTCGAAGCGTCCGTCGACGACGTCCTTCAGCAGCACGGTCCGCGACGTCGGGCCGGCCGTGCCGACCGTGGAGAGCACCATCGCGTTCGGGCTCGGCAGGCCGGCCCGCTCCGCGTCGGACAGCCACCGCGCGAACTGGGCGAGCGGATCCGGATCCACCTCGCCCTCCACGAGCGCGCCCAGCCGGTAGTCGTCGTGCCGCGACAGCGAGTCCACGCCTCATTCTCACCGGGACCCGGCCCTGTCGGAGCGCCGCGCGCGGGCGTACCATCCGGGCCGGATCCGCCTTCCCGCGCGTCCGTCGCCGTGCGACGGCCGCGCGGACGGGAGACGCCGGGGTCCGCCCCCGCGCCTCCGCCGCCCCGTCGCGCCGGCGGGGCCCGCCTCCCGCAGCCTCCTCGAAGGAGCAGTCCCCGTGTTCACCGAAGCGCACACGATCCTCCCCGCCGCCGACCTCCGCCGCGCGCGGGGCTTCTACCACGACAAGCTCGGCCTCGACCCGGCCGAGGACCACGACGACATGCTCGTCTACACCAGCGGCCCGAGCACGTTCGAGTTCTACGAGACCCCCAACGCCGGCTCCGCGAAGAACACCCAGATGGCCTGGATGACCGACGACCTCGACGCGGAGATGGACCGGCTGAAGCGGGCCGGCGTCGTCTTCGAGGAGTTCGAGATCCCCGGCATGAAGACCGAGAACGGCGTCGTGGAGACGGACGAGATGAAGAGCGCCTGGTTCCGCGACAGCGAGGGCAACATCATCGCCATCACCCAGCGGAAGTGACGACCGGCCGGGGCGGCGGTGTCGTGGCCCGCCGTCCCGACCCTTCCGCCGGTGTCGGAGGCCGGGTCCACCATGCGGGCATGCGGTGGTTCCGGGACAACATCGACGGCACGCTCACGGCCTTCTTCGCCGCCCGTCGCCGCGGCTGCGCGGGGCGCCGGCTCGTCTGCATGCAGCTCGCGGAGCGCACGCTCCGGGACTGCGTGGAAGCGGTCGCGGATGCGGTCCTGCCGCCGTCCGAGCGCACGCTGCTCGCCGCGGAGCGGGAGTTCCGGCGCGAGGGCGCGGCGGCCCGGGTCGCCCAGCCCGCGGTCCTGCTGACCGTCCTCCCGCACTACCTCGCCGACGAGCGCTGGCGGCCCGACGCGGCGGACGAGCGGCGGGCGCAGGTGCTCGCCGCCGGTGCGCTCGTGCGGCACCTCGTCGCGGTGCTGCCGCCGGGGGAGCACGCGTCCGCGCTCCGACTGGCCTCGGGCGCGATCGAGTCGGCGGCGCTGCGCATCCGCTCCGACGTCGGCCTTCCCCGGTGACCCCGGAGGAGCTGCGCGCCCGCCGGCTCACGAACCAGCTGCTCGCCGCGCCCGCGTCCGACCCCGTCGAGGTCGTGCGGGCGCTCGGCGCCGTGCAGTCCCAGGACCTGCCGGGCGCCCTCTGGGCGGTGGGCAGGCGCAGCGGCGCCGACGCGACGGCGGTGCGCGCCGCGCTGTCGGACGGCCGGATCCTCCGCACCCACGTGCTCCGGCCGACCTGGCACCTCGTCGCCCGGGAGGACCTGCGGCCGCTCGTCGCCGCCACGGGGGAGGCGCTCCGGCGCGGCATCGCCCCCGTGCTGCGCAGTCGCGGCCTCGACGACGCGACGCTCGACCGGGTGCACGCGGTGCTGCCCGAGATCCTCCGCGCGGGGCCGCTCGTCCGCGAGGAGGTCGCGGCACGGCTCGGCCGGGCGGGCGTCGACCTGACCGACGGGGTGCGGTTCGCGAACGCCCTGCTGCATGCGGAGGCCGCTGCGCTCGTCTGCAGCGGCCCGGTGGCGGACGGAAGGCAGACCCTGGCCCTCGTCGAGCAGCGCACGCCGCCGGAGGAGGCGCCGCGCCCGCAGCACGCCGTGCTCGCGGACCTCGCGCTGCGCTTCTTCCGCACCCGCGGGCCGGCTACACCGGCGTATTTCCGTTGGTGGGCGGGGCTGCGCGCCGCCCCGGCCCGCGCCGCGGTCGAGGCCGTGCGAGACCGGCTCCGCTCCGCGGCCGTCGACGGGCGCGAGCTGCTCTGGGACGACCGCGGCGCGCCGGCCGAGCCGCCTGCCGCCCTGCTGCTGCCGAACTTCGACGAGTACCTCGTCGCCTACACCGACCGCTCGGACGTCTTCGACGAGGCGCATCGCCGGTTCCTCGACTCGCGGGGCGAACCGATCATGCAGCACGTCGTCGTCCTCGACGGCCTCGTCGCGGGCACCTGGCGGGTGTCCGCCCGGGCGAGGCGGATGGCGGTGGCCGTCACCCTCTTCGCCGCCCGGCCCGCGCCGGCCCTCGCCGCGATCGAGGAGGAGGCGGCGCGGTTCGCGGCGCACCGCGGCCTGCCGGTGGAGACGACGATCGTGGTCGCCTGAGCTCAGACGGTGCCCACGCCGAGGATCGCGGTGCTCGGCAGGCGCCCGACGGGATCGCCGCCGGCCGTGATCAGCGACGCGAAGGCGCGCGCCGCGCGCATCCGCTGCTCGTCCGTGAGGCCTTCGAACAGCGGCCGCATGGGCGCGCCCCAGTTGGGCACCGCGAGGAACATCGCCGCGGGATCCGGCACCTCCGTCACGTGCGTCCGCAGCTCGATGCGCACGTCCTTGAATCCCGACTCCTCGAGCAGCGCGGCGACGCTCTCCGGCTCGCCGAGCCGGAACAGCGGGGGCTCCGCCTGGGGCGGCTGCACGCCCGGCACCGCCGCGCGAAGCGCCCGCATCACCGTGTAGGGCAGCGAGAACCCGGCACGGTGCCACGCCCCGACCACCACCCGCCCGCCGGGCCGCACCACCCGGCGCAGCTCCCGCGCCCCGGCCGCCATTTCCGGGAAGAAGATGAGCCCGAACATCGAGCCGGCCGCGTCGAAGGAGGCGTCCTCGAGCTCGAGGGCCTGCCCGTCCATCCGGCGGACGGCACCGGCGACGCCTTCGGCGGCGAACCGGCGGCCGAGGAGGTCGACCATGCCCTGGGCGAAGTCCACCGCGAGCACCTCGGCGCCCGCGCCGGCCGCCGCGAGCGCGAGCGCGCCGGTCCCCGCGGCCACGTCGAGGAACCGTTCGCCGGGCCGGACGCCGAGCGCCTCGACGGCATCGGCCGCGAACCGGGCGGTGACGGGGGCGAAGAAGGTCGCGTAGTCGTCGGCACCGTCGGTCCAGCCGGACGGCACCTGGTCGGGCGAGAGATCGGTCGCCGTCATCCCGCTGGCCTCCTCGTCGGGGCGGACGGCGTCACGGTACCACCGCCGGGAGGCGGCGATCCCCGGGCCTCGGGTAGCCTCCAGCCGTGCCGCCCACCGCCCCCATACATCTACAGCAAGTGAGTACGGAGGCGGC
>JBQCCU010000478.1:0-5204 GCA_051961935.1 Amnibacterium sp.
GGCCGATCCGGCAGCGGATGCGCGGCAAGCGCACGCGGCCGGTCGACCCCTTCTACGCCATGCGGGTCGTCGTGTTCGCCAAGGCGACGAGCCTCACCGGCGCCCTGCTCTCCGGCGTCGCCGCGGGCCTCACCCTGTACAGCCTCACCCGGCTCATCGCGCCCGTGCTGCCGGGCCTCTGGTACGACGTGCTCACCCTCGCCGGCGCCGCGGCGATGCTCGCCGCGGGCCTCATCGTGGAGACCTGGTGCCGCATCCCGCCCGAGGACCGCGAGACCGCCCCCGACCACGCGGTGGAGCGACGATGACCCTCGAGCGTCCCCGTACCGGCCTCGACGCCGGCATCAGCGGCTGGCAGCGGGTCTCCCGTCGCCTGCTCTGGGTCGAGATCGCGAGCATCCTCGTGGTCGCGCTGGTCGCCGGCGCCGTCGGGGCGGCGCTGCTGCTCACCGTCCCGCCGCTCGGCTGGGTGGTGCTCGCCGCCGACGCGGTGGTCGCCGTCGTGCGCCTCGTGCTCGCCCCGCGGCGGGTGCGCGCGATCGGCTACGTGCTCCGGGAGGACGACCTCGTCTTCCGCCGGGGCATCCTCTTCTCGCGGCTCGTCGCCGTCCCGTACGGGCGGATGCAGCTCATCGACGTGAACCGCGGGCCGGTCTCGCGCCTCCTCGGCCTCGCCGAGCTGCGGCTCGTCACCGCGGCCGCGACGTCCGACGTCACCATCCGCGGGCTGCCGGAGCCCACCGCGGCCGCGCTTCGCGACACGCTCGTCGACCGGGCCGAGGAACGGCGCGTGGGACTCTGACCGAGACGCCCGTCGTGCCCCCCGTCCAGGGCGGCCAGTACCTGGACGGCGCGTGGCACCACCTGCACCCGGCGACCCCGCTGCTCCGCGGGGGCATCGGGCTCGTCGCCGTGCTCGTCTGGGTGGGCGGCAACCTCCGTGAGCGGCTCGTCGGCTGGGTGTTCCGCCTGCCCGACGCGGGCGGGGACCCGATCGACGAGCTGCAGCGCCACGACCTCGTCGGGGTCGCCGCCCTCATCGTGCTCGGCGTGCTGATCCTCGGTGTCGGCCTGTTCTGGATCTCGTGGCGCGCGAGCGACTTCCGCATCGACGGTGACGCGGTCACGGTGCGCCGGGGCATCCTGCTCCGCACGACGCGCACGGCGAAGCTCGACCGCATCCAGGGCGTCACGATCTCCCGGCCGTTCTTCGCGCGTCTCGTCGGCGCCGCCCGGGTCGAGATGGACGTCGCCGGCCACGACGCGAACGTTCGGCTGGAGTACCTCTCCAACGGCGCCGCCGAGGGGCTGCGGCACGATGTGCTGCGGCTCGCTTCGGGACGGCGGCAGTCGGAGGGCGCCCCGGTCGTGCGCGATGCGGTCGCCGGGCCGTCACTCGTCTCGATCACCCCGGGCCGGGCGATCGGCTCGGTGCTGCTCAGCGAGACCACCGTGATCCTGGTGCTCGTCGCCGCGGGGCTGATCCCCGGCGCGAGCGCCCTCGGCGCCGGGGCCGCCGCGGCGGTCTCGCTCGGCCCGATGCTCATCGCCGCCGTCACCGTCGCGGGACGCCGCATCGGCCGGAACCTCCGCTTCAGCGTCGTCGCCACGGACGACGGGGTGCGGATCGGTGCGGGCATCCTCAGCACGAGCAACGAGGCGGTGCCGCCTGGGCGCATCCACGCGCTCCGGATCGAGCAGCCGCTGCTGTGGCGTCCCGCCGGCTGGTGGCGCGTCGCCGTGAATCGGGCGGGCCGCATCGGCGGCCGCCGCAACGCCGAGCTGGAGCGGTCGATCGCGCCGGTCGCCACCTTCGCCGAGGTCCTCGCGCTGCTGCCGCACCACGTGCCGTCGCTGCAGGACGGCGCCGCGGTCGTGCAGGCGGGCCTGCTCGGCACGGGGGAGGGCGAGGACTTCACGCCCGCGCCGCGCCGGGCCCGGCTGCTGCGGCCGGTCGCGTGGCGGCGCACCGGCTTCCTGCTCACCCACCACGCGGTGCTGCTGCGGGGCGGATTCCTCCGTCGTCACCTGACGATCGTGCCGATCGCGCGCATCCAGTCCGTCGCCCTGCACCAGGGGCCGGCCGAGCGGATGATCGACGTCGCCCGCATCGAGCCGCACGTCGTCCTCGGCCCCGTGCATCCGCGTCTGGGGCTCGTCGACCGGCGGACCGCCGAGCGCCTGTTCGACGACCTCGCCCGCCTCGGCCGCACCGCCCGCTCCACCGACCTCTCCCACCGCTGGGCGGCCGCGCCCGAGGAGGCGCAGGCGTGACCGCGGCGGGACGGCTCGGCGTCGGCATCGTCGGCGCCGGGCGGGTCGGTCCGGTGCTCGGGGCCGCGCTCGCCGGCACCGGGCACGCCGTCGTCGGGGTGGCGACCGTGTCCGTGCAGGGGAGGGAGCGCGCCGAGGCGCTGCTGCCCGGCGCGCCCCGCCTCGACGTGCGGACCCTCGTCGAGCGCAGCGAGCTCGTGCTCCTCGCCGTCCCCGAGGGCGAGCTGCCGGGACTCGTCGCCGGGCTCGCCGAGGTCGGCGCGTGGCTGCCGGGGCAGCTCGTCGTGCACACCGCGCCCGGCTCCGGGATCGGGCTGCTGCGGCCCGCGGCCGCGGCCGGCGCGATCCCCCTCGCCCTGAACCCCGCCATGGCGTTCACCGGCACGAGCATGGACCTCGGCCGGCTCCGCTCCGCCTACTGCGCCGTCACGGCGGCGGGGCCGGTGCTGCCGATCGGGCTCGCGCTCGCCGTCGAGATGGGCTGCGAGCCGATCGTCGTCGCCGAGGGCGACCGCGGCGCATGGGCGGCGGCGCTCAGCGCGGTGGTCGAGCCGCTCGATACCGTGGTGCGGACGTCCGCCGCGCTGCTGCGCGACATCGGCGTCGAAGCCGCCGACCGGGTGCTCGGCCCGGTCGCGCGCTCCGCGCTCGAGCGGGCGCTGGCCGGCTCCGCGGGGCCGCCCGGCCCGCCGCTGCTCGAGCAGGAGCCGTCATGACCCTCGCCACCGGCTCCTCGAGCGCGGAGACCCGCGCCGCCGTCGCCGCGCTGCGCGCCGCGGGCCGCACGGTGGCGCTCGTGCCGACCATGGGGGCGCTGCACGACGGGCACCTCGCCCTCGTCGCCCGCGCCCACGAGCTCGCCGACGCCGTCGTGACCTCGATCTTCGTCAACCCCCTCCAGTTCGGGCCGGCGGAGGACTTCGACCGCTACCCCCGCACGATGGCGGCGGACGCGGCCGCGCTCGAGCACGCCGGCGTCGACGTGCTCTTCGCCCCCGCCGTGGCCGACATGTACCCGGACGGCGGCACCCAGGTGACCGTGCACGCCGGGCCGGTCGGCGCCGAGCTCGAGGGGCGGATCCGCCCGGGCCATTTCGACGGCGTGCTCACGGTCGTGGCCAAGCTGCTGTCGATCGTGGGGCCCGACGTCGTGCTCTTCGGCCGCAAGGACGCCCAGCAGGTGTTCCTCGTCCGCCGGATGGTGCAGGACCTGAACCTGCCGGTCGATGTGGCGGTCGTCCCGACGGTCCGGGAGGCCGACGGGCTCGCCCGCTCCAGCCGCAACCGCTACCTCGGCCAGGAGGAGCGCCGGGCCGCCCTCGTGCTCTCCGCGGCGCTGCGCGCGGCCGGGGGCGCGGCCGACCGCGGACCCGCCGCGCTGCTCGCGGCGGCCCGCGCACGGCTCGAGGCGGAGCCCGCCGCGGACGTCGACTACCTGGTGGCGGTGGATCCGGCCACGTTCCGGCCCGTCGACGACCGGTATCGTGGCCCTGCCCTCGTGCTCGTCGCCGCGCGGGTGGGCGGCACGCGGTTGATCGACAACGAGCCCGTCGCCGTCGGCTGACCGCGGGCGACGCGCCCCGTCCGCCGCACCTCCGGGAGACCCGTGACCGACGACACCGCCGAGTCGGACCGCATCGAGCAGCGCGAGGTGCGCCTCGCCAAGCGCAAGCGGCTGATCGAGAGCGGGGTCGAGGCCTACCCCGTCCACGTGCCGGTGACCACCACGATCGCGGTGCTGCGCGAGCGGTTCGCCGACCTGCCGGCGGACACCGCCACCGGCGAGCGCGCCGGGGTCGCGGGCCGCGTGGTGCATCTCCGCAACACCGGCAAGCTCTGCTTCGCGGCCCTGCAGGCCGGGGACGGCAGCCGCATCCAGGCGATGGTGAGCCTCGACGCGGTCGGGGAGGAGTCCCTCGCGGACTTCAAGGCGCTCGTCGACCTCGGCGACCAGCTCTTCGTCGCCGGCGAGGTCATCACCTCCCGGCGGGGCGAGCTCTCCATCCGCGCGGACGAGTGGCGGATCGCGGCGAAGGCCGTGCTGCCCCTGCCGAACCTGCACGCCGAGCTGAACGAGGAGACGCGGGTCCGCAACCGCTACCTCGACCTCATCGCCCGCCCCGCGGCGCGCGACATGGTGCGCACCCGGGCGACCGCGGTCGCCGCGCTGCGGGCCACCGGCGCCGAGCGCGGCTACCTCGAGCTCGAGACGCCGATGCTCCAGGTGCAGCACGGCGGCGCCTCCGCCCGCCCGTTCGTGACCCACTCCAACGCGTTCGACACGCACCTCTACCTCCGCATCGCGCCCGAGCTGTTCCTGAAGCGAGCGGTCGTCGGCGGACTCGAGCGGGTGTTCGAGATCAACCGGAACTTCCGCAACGAGGGGGCCGACTCCACGCACTCGCCCGAGTTCGCGATGCTCGAGTCGTACGAGGCGTACACCGACTACCGCGGCATCGCCGAGCTCGAGCAGGCGCTGGTGCAGAACGCGGCGATCGCGGTCGGCGGATCGACGACGGTCACCTGGACGGACGGCACCGAGTTCGACCTCGGCGGCGAGTGGGACCGCATCTCCATGTACACGTCGCTCAGCGAGGCGTCGGGGGTCGAGATCACGCCGGAGACGCCGCTGGCGCAGCTGAAGGCGCTCGCCGACCGGCTCGAGCTCGAGGTCGCGCATCCCATCCGCGGCAAGTACGTCGAGGAGCTGTGGGAGCACTTCGTGAAGGGCTCGCTGGTGCGCCCCACCTTCGTCATGGACTTCCCGGTCGACACGTCGCCGCTCGTCCGCGACCACCTGGACATGCGGTCCCTTCGCTCGGTGGCGCGCGGGGCGACCGTCGTCGTGCCGCGGGGCGCGGGCCGGCTCGTCCGCCGGGCCGGTGCCGACGCCGTCGTGGAGCTCGGGGTGGGCGACTCCGCGGCGATCG
>JBQCCU010000479.1:0-2034 GCA_051961935.1 Amnibacterium sp.
CGGCCGCCCGCGATGAGGGAGGCGAGCATCGGTCCGCGTTCGGTGCCGATGGCGACGAGGGTGGGCGCGCCGCCGGTCAGGACCGCGTCGAGCGCGGGCAGGGCCGGGGTGGCGGGGTCGCCGACCGCGACGCCGTCGAGCTCGAGCCTCATCGTGCGGCCTCCGCCTCGAGGAGGTCGGCGTGCGCCGCGAGCAGGGCGTGCGCGTCGCGCCAGGACAGGCCGAGCGCGCCGAGCCCGGCGACGATCACGAGCCGCCGCCCGTCCGCGCGGGAGAGGTCGGCGCGCGTGCTCTCGTCCAGGGCCGTGAAGGCCGCCCCCTCGACCAGCCGGGCGACGAGCTCGGGAGGGAGGTCCGCGCGGCCGGTGCCCCGCTCCGCCGCCAGCCCCGCGTCGGCGACGAGGCGGTCGTGGATCGGCCCGAGGGCGGAGCCGAGGCGCTCGCGGAGGGGGCCCCGGACGACGACGCGCGTCATCGCGCGCACGTGCTCGATCTCGTCCCACACGAGGCGGCCGAGCAGGGCGATGTCGAGCACCGGGTCCTCGGCGTGCGCGCTCGCGACGGCTGCGGCGACGCGAGCGGCGCCGCGCTCGGCGAGCTCCGCGAGCAGCGTGTTGCGGGAGGGGAAGTGGCCGTAGACGGCACGGCGGGTGAGGCCGGCCGCCGCGGCGATGGTGTCGAGGGAGGCGTCCGGGTCGCGGTTCAGGATCGTGCGCGCGGCGTCGAGCAGCGCCTCGCGGTTCGACGCCGCATCGCGCCGGGGGGCTCGGGTGCGGGGCTGCGGGGTCACGCCTCGAGCATACGCCTAACTTGCACAACGGTGTGCAAGATCGATGGTCCGATAGGGTTGGGGTTCAACGGCGGAAGGACTCCCGCATGCCGGCCATCGTCCTGATCGGCGCCCAGTGGGGCGACGAGGGCAAGGGCAAGGCGACCGATCTGCTCTCCGGTCGCGTCGACTACGTCGTGAAGTTCAACGGCGGCAACAACGCAGGCCACACGGTGGTGATCGGCGACCGGAAGTACGCGCTCCACCTGCTGCCGTCGGGCATCCTGAGCCCCGGCGTCGTCCCGGTGATCGCGAACGGCGCCGTGATCGACCTCGAGGTGCTCTTCGGTGAGCTCGAGGCGCTCTCCGCCCGCGGGGTGGACGTCTCGCGGCTGCGCGTCAGCGCCAACGCCCACGTCATCACGCCCTACCACCGCACCATCGACCGGGTCACCGAGCGGTTCCTCGGCAAGCGGCAGATCGGCACGACCGGGCGCGGCATCGGCCCGACCTACGCCGACAAGATCAATCGCGTCGGCATCCGCGTGCAGGACCTCTTCGACGAGGGCATCCTGCGGCAGAAGGTCGAGGGCGCCCTCGACCAGAAGAACCACCTGCTCGTGAAGGTGTACAACCGGCGCGCCGTCTCCGTCGACGAGGTCGTGAGCGAGCTGCTCTCCTACGTCGACCGGTTGCGGCCGATGGTGACCGACACGGCGCTCGAGCTGAGCACGGCGCTCGATACGGGCCGCACGGTGCTGTTCGAGGGCGGCCAGGCGACGATGCTCGACGTCGACCACGGCACCTATCCGTTCGTGACCTCCTCGAACGCCACGAGCGGCGGTGCGGCCACCGGGTCCGGCGTCGCGCCGAACCGCTTCGACCGGGTGATCGCGGTCTGCAAGGCCTACACGACCCGGGTCGGCGCGGGGCCGTTCCCGACCGAGCTGCACGACGCGTCCGGCGAGTTCCTGCGCTCGAAGGGGTTCGAGTTCGGCACCACGACGGGCCGGCCGCGTCGCACCGGCTGGTTCGACGCCCCCATCGCCCGGTACGCGCAGCGGATCAACGGGGTGACCGACTTCGTGCTCACGAAGCTCGACGTGCTCACCGGCCTTCCGCAGATCCCGGTGTGCGTCGCCTACGAGGTGGACGGCCGCCGCGTCGACGAGGTGCCCGTCTCCCAGTCCGACTTCCACCACGCGGTCCCCGTCTACGAGGAGCTGCCGGGCTGGAGCGAGGACATCACCGGCGCGCGCACCTTC
>JBQCCU010000480.1:0-10261 GCA_051961935.1 Amnibacterium sp.
ACATGCTGCTCGAGCGCCGCACGCGCGCCGAGCTCGAGGAGCTCCTCGAGGAGCGGCTGCAGTACCTCCGCGCCCGCCGCGGCAAGAAGGCCTCCTAGGGGGAGGCCGTTGGCAAGCAGGGCGGCCTCCTAGGGGGAGGCCGTTGGCAAGCAGGGCGGCCTCCTAGGGTCTCCCCCGCGCCTCGCGTCGCGATTCGTGCCGCTTCCCCTCGGGACTCGCGGCAGGAATCGCGACGTGATGCGTGTCAGGGCCGGCGCAGCCGCCGTGCGAGCAGCGCGGTGAGCAGCGGCAGCACGCCGCCGAGCAGCGCGAGGGCGGCGCCGAGACCCACGCCGAACGCGACGGCCGGCGTCGTGCCGGTCGCGAGCGGTACGACGTCCGTGTGCACGTCCGTCCGGAAGCCGGGCGCCGCGTAGATCGTCGCGCCGGTCGGGTCAAGGAACGTCGTCGACGCGACTGTCGAGACGGTGACCACGGAGCGGCCCGTCTCGATGGCGCGGAGCCGCGCGATGGCGAGCTGCTGCTCGTTCTCCTCCGTGTGCCCGAAGTCGGCGTTGTTCGTCTGGGCGACGAGCAGCTGCGCGCCGTCGGCGACGGATCCGGTGATGAGGCCGTCGTCGGCGATGTCGAAGCAGATGTCGACGCCGATCCGCGTCGTACCGACCTTCAGCACCGGTGAGCGGGTGCCCGGCGTGTAGTCGCGCCCGATGAGCTTCAGCAGGTCGGGGGCAAACGGGGTCCAGAGCGCCCGGTCGGGCACGTACTCCCCGAACGGCACCGGATGGGCCTTGTCGTAGACGCCGGCGATGCCCCGGTTCGCCTCCCAGAGCAGCGAGGAGTTGTAGAAGCGCCCGTCCCGCGCGGTGATCGCGCCGGCCAGCAGCGGGGCGCCCGTCAGGGTGGACACCGTGTTGAGGCGCTGGAGGATCGACGGGTCCGCGAAGGGGTCGTCCTCGCTCGCGCCCTCCGGCCAGACGACCAGCTGCGTGCCGCTGCCGACCGCCTTCAGCGAGGCGAGCACGGTGGCGGCGAGGTTCGCCGAGGGGACGTTCCTCGGATCGAAGTAGCCCGCGTGCGTGTTCGGCTGCACCGCGGTGACGCGGAGCACGCCCGCCTCCGTCGGCCGGAACGGCGGGACGGCGAGCAGCAGGCCGGCGACGACCGCGATCGCGGTGAGCCGCGGCAGCAGGTGGTCGAGGACGCGGGGCCGTCCGATCGGGGCGAAGCCGCCCTGCGGCTCCGTCAGGCATGCGAGCGCGAACGCCGTCAGCCAGGCGAGGAGGAACGAGAGCCCGGACAGCCCGAGCCATGCGGCGAGGGGCGCGAAGGGGCTCGTGGACTGGCTGAGCGCCAGCCGGCCCCACGCGAACCCGCCGTACGGCCACGTGCCCGCGACGACCTCCCGGCAGGTCCAGGCCGCCGCGACGACGAACGGGGTGACCCCGATCCGTCCCCAGCGGGAGCGCCACAGCAGCGGCACCGAGCGGTAGGCGAGGGCGATGAGGCCGCCGCCGACGCCCATGAGCAGCGCCTCGAAGGTGCCGAGTGCCAGCAGGGGCGCGGCGCCGAGGAACAGCGTGATCCAGCCGATGAGGCTGAACCAGAACGCGAGGCCCCCGGTGAAGCCGACGAGCAGGCCGCTCCAGAACCCGCGACCGCGGAGGGCGGCGAGCAGTCCCCCGACGCCGACGAACGCGAGGATCCACACGTTCGGCGCCGGGAACGCGAAGCTGTACACCCAGCCGGCGAGCGCCGACAGCAGCAGGGCGGGCAGCAGGGGCAGGGACCAGGGCGGCCGCTGCCGGGCCCGGCGCGCCCTCGAGCGCCGCGATCGGGCGACGGCCGGGACGGCCGCCCGGCGACGGTCCAGCACGGTCACTGCACGCTCGAGTACGCGACGATCCCCCGCCGGATGGCATCGAGGGCCTGCCGTGCGGTGGCGGCGGTCTTCCCCTCGGCCACCTGGGACACCTGGTCGTGCTGGTCGATCACCTGCTTCGTCCAGCGGACGAAGTCGCCGGCCTGCAGGTCCGCCTCGCGCAGCACCGCGTCGAGGGCGCCGCCACGGGCCCAGCGGTGCATGGCGCTGACGAGCCCGACCGACGGCGTGCTCGAGCCGGGCAGCCGGTGCGACCGCTCGAGGTCGTCGAGGCGCTCCCAGAGGCCCTCGAGCCGGTTCCAGGCGTCGCGGAACGGCCCCTTCGGCAGCCACCGCTCGTTCACGAGGCCCTCCTCGCGGCGCGGCTCGAACACGAAGGTGGTCGCGAGTGCGGCGAACGCGGGCACGTCGAGCCCCTGCCACACGCCGCGGCGCAGGCTCTCCGCGAGCAGCAGGTCCCGCTCGCCGTAGATGCGGGCGAGCATCGTGCCGTGCTTCGTGAGCACCACCCGGCCGTCGTCGACGACGCGGAGGTAGTCGAGGCCGATCAGCACGTCGGTCACCCGGTCGAAGATGCGGGCCACCGCCCCGGTGCGGGTGGCGATCTGCGCCTGCAGCCCCTCGGTCTGCCGCTTCAGCCGCCACCAGCGCTCCGCCCAGCGGGACAGCTCCTCGCGGCGCGGCGACGAGTGCGCCGGATGCGAGCGCAGCCGGCGCTTCGCCTCGACCAGCTCCCGCTTCCGGCGCTCCCGCGCCTTCGCGGACTGGTCCCCCGGGCGCGCGCCGGCCCGCTCGAGGTCGCTGATCTCGCGGCGGATCGCGGCGTACTCGGCGACGTCGCCGGACGCGCCGGTCTCGTCCTGCATCGCCCGCTCGTAGCCGGCGAGGGACTCCTCCTGCTGGCGGACCTTCCTGGCGAGGTCGACGACGGCGCGGTCCGCCTGGAACTGCGCGAAGGAGGACTCGAGGATCGACCGGGTGCGTTCCCGTCCGAACCGCTCGATGAGGTTCACCGCCATGTTGTACGTCGGACGGAACGAGGAGTTCAGCGGATACGACCGGCGGGACGCGAGGGACGCGAGGCCCTGCGGGTCCATCCCCTCCTGCCAGAGGATCACGCTGTGGCCCTCGACGTCGATCCCGCGGCGGCCGGCGCGGCCGGTGAGCTGGGTGTACTCCCCCGGCGTGATCGGCACGCGGCTCTCGCCGTTGAACTTCTCCATCTGCTCGAGCACCACCGTGCGGGCCGGCATGTTGATGCCGAGGGCGAGGGTCTCGGTCGCGAACACGACCTTCACGAGCTTGCGCTGGAACAGGTCCTCGACGACCTCCTTGAAGGCGGGCAGCAGGCCCGCGTGGTGCGCCGCGACGCCCCGCTCCAGGCCCTCGAGCCACTCCCAGTACCCGAGCACGGCGAGGTCCTCGTCGAGCAGCGTGCGGCAGCGGTCCTCGACGATGCCGCGGATCTGCTCGCGCTCCTCGCTGGTGGTGAGGCGGACGCCGTCCCGCATCGCCTGCCGGACGGCGGCGTCGCAGCCGGCCCGGCTGAAGATGAAGAAGATCGCCGGCAGCAGGCGGTGCTCGTCGAGCAGCTCGACGAGGTCGCTCCGGGGCATGCCGAAGCGCTGCGGGCGCGCGCCGTTGCGCGGCGCGCCCCGGCCGCCTGGCGCGGGCCGCGCCGAGGAGCGCCCCGCGATGCGGGTGATGTCGGTCAGCTCGGGGTTGACCCGCGGCGTGCCGCCGGACACCGCCTGGGTGGCGTCGAACAGGTCGACGAGGCGCCCGCGGATGAGCACGTGCTGCTCGAGCGGCACGGGCCGCTCCTCCGAGACCACGACCCTGGTGTCGCCGCGCACGGCGTTCAGCCAGTCGCCGAACTCCTCCGCGTTCGACACCGTGGCGGAGAGCGACACGAGCCGCACGTCCTGCGGCAGGTGGATGATGACCTCCTCCCACACCGGTCCCCGGAACCGGTCCGCGAGGTAGTGCACCTCGTCCATGACCACGAACCTGAGGTCGGTGAGGAGGTCGCTGCCGACGTAGAGCATGTTGCGGAGCACCTCGGTGGTCATGACGACCACCCGGGCGCTGGGGTTCACCGACGTGTCGCCGGTCAGCAGGCCGATGGCGTCCGGCCCGTAGAGCTCGACGAGCTCGTTGTACTTCTGGTTCGACAGCGCCTTGATCGGCGCCGTGTAGAAGACCTTGTCGTGCGGGGTGCCCATGGCGAGGAACACCGCGAACTCAGCGACGATCGTCTTGCCGGCGCCCGTCGGCGCGGCGACGAGCACGCCCTCCCCGTCCTCGAGCGCGATGCACGACCGCACCTGGAACGGGTCGAGGTCGAAGGCGAGCTGGTCGCGGAAGGCCTCGAGGCCGGGATGCTCGGCGCGCTGGCGGAAGGCCGAATACCGCTCCGCCGGACTCAGGGTCACGGCGCCGCCTACAGCGTGGTGATGGCGGCGTCGGCCCTGCGGTCCACGCGCCGGTCGTGGAGGAACGCCACGCCGACGGACCCGAAGTACAGCGCGACGAGCGGCGCGGCGAGCAGCAGCATCGAGATCACGTCCGCGGACGGGGTCGCGAGGGCCGTGAACACGATGGTGACGAGGATCGCGATGCGCCAGCCCTTCAGGATCGCCCGCGCCCTGAGCACCCCGGCGAAGTTGAGCAGCACGAGGAACACCGGCAGCACGAAGGCCACCCCGATGATGAGCACGAGTCGCAGCACGAAGTCGAGGTACGTCTTGCCGTCGATGAGGGTCGTGTCCTTCGACCCCGCGAATCCGGTCATCAGCTGCACGATGTGCGGCACGAGCAGCCAGCCCGCTGCGCATCCGATGAGGAACAGCGGCACGGCGGAGAAGAAGAACCCGAACACGTACTTCTTCTCGGTCCGGGTGAAGGCCGGGGTGATGAACGCGAAGATCTGGTAGAGCCAGATCGGGCTCGAGATCACGATGCCGAGCACGATCGCGATCTCGAACTTCACGTCGAACGCCGACGTGATGCCGGTGAAGTTGATCGCCGCGAGCCCCCGGCCCTTGCCGGAGACGGCGACGAGCGGGTTCCGCAGCGCGTTCAGCACCACGTCGTTCAGGAACCAGCCGGCGACGCCGCCGACCAGCACTCCGAGCGCGGCGCGCATCAGCCGCTTGCGCAGCTCGATGAGGTGCTGCACGAGCGGCATGCGCCGCTCGGCGTCGCGGACGCGCGTGGCCTCAGCCACGCGGCTCAGCTCCGGCGGGAGCCCGGCGTCCGGGAGTCGGACTCCTTCGGCGGCTCGGCCGTGTAGTACACCGGCTCGGCGTCCCCGTCACGCGTCTTCTCGGCACGGTCGGACTTGATGTCGGACCCGACGTCCTTCATCTCCTTGCGGAAGACCTTCACGGACTGGCCGAGGCCCTTCGCGAAGATCGGGAGGCGGGTCGCGCCGCCGAAGAGGATCAGCACCACGACGGCGATGATGACGATCTTCCAGAAACCGAGGTCGCCGAGGAATGGCATCGGATGCTCCTGTCCGGCCCGTCGTCGGGCCCGCTTGCGGCCCGAGTCTAAACCGGGCTGCGCACGTTTCGGTGCAGCGGATGCGTCGGTTCGGTCACCGATATCGCGCGGCGCCGGCCTCCGCCCACTCCGCGACGGTGCGGCGCGCCTCCGCCGGCTCGAGCACCTGGACGAGGCCTGCGCGCTGGGTGACGAGCCGCTTCAAGCCGTGCAGGTGCGCGATGCGGAGGCGGGTGCGCACCCAGCCGCGTCGCTTCGCGGGCTCGAGGACGGGGCGGTCGCCGAGGTAGTCGGCCAGCAGCGGCAGCGCCGCCTCGGCGAGCTCGATGACGACGGTGAGGTCCTGCTTCGACGGCTGGAAGATGCGCTCCGGCAACTCGAGGTCGTCGGGCCGCTCCGGTCCCGCCCCCTCGTCGATGCGCACGTCGCTCATCCGGTCGAGCCGGAACGTGCGGAGCGCCTTGCGCGTGCGGTCCCAGCCGCGGAGGTACCAGGACTCGTCGACGGACTCGACCCGGAGCGGCTCCACCCCGCGCTGCTCCCGCTCGCCGCGCCCGTTCAGGTAGTCGAACGCGAGCACGGCGCTGCGGCTGATCGCATCCCGGACGAGCCCGAGCCGGTGGTCGGCCTCCCCCTCGACGCCGACGGCGGCGGGCGTCGGCGCGGCCGCGCGGGTGAGCTTCGCCGTCAGGGTCGCGATGGTCGCGCGGTCCGCGTTCTCGGGCAGCGCGGCGAGGTACTGGAGGCCGGCGATGAGCGCCGCCGCCTCGCGGGCCGAGAAGCGGGGCGAGTCGTCGATGGCGACCTGGTGGGTGATCGCGATCTCGTCGTCGGTCTCGAACCGGTCCCAGTCGATGTCGAAGAGGTCCCCGTGCTGGTACTGCCGGCTGTCACCCGGCACCCCGGAGACCGCGATGAGCTCGACGGCCTCGCGGATGCGCTGCTCGGGGACGTCGAAGTGGGCGGCCGCCTGGGCGACGGACACGCCGTCGTTGTCGAGGAGGTACGGGACCAGGGCGAGCAGGAACGCGAGACGGTCCTGCACGCGCTGCGGCTGGGCGTCAGGCATGCGGCTCCCCGTGGGCGGCGGCGACGGCGTCGAGGCGCTCGCGCACCGCCGCGACGAGCTCCTCCGGCTCGTGCACCAGCACCTCCGGGCCGAAGGAGGCGAGCTCGTCCGCGAGCACCTGCAGGTCGGTGTAGTGGAGCGTGAGCCGATCGCCGTCCGCGGCCTCCGCACGGCGGCCGAGGCGTGCGGCGGCATCCGAGCCCGCCTCCACCGTGACCACGGCGACGTTCCGCGCGGTCTCCGCGCGGAGGCCGGCGAGGGCGTCGGCGGCGGGATCGCCGGACGGGGGCGGGAAGCCGGTCGCGGTCTCCTCGACCGGGCCGACGATGCGGCTCAGCAGGAAGGTGCGCGGCTGCCCCGTCCGCTGGTCGACGCCGTAGACGTGCCAGCGGCCGCCGAACTGCACGAGCGCGTGGGGCGCGAGCTGACGGCGGCGGGTCTGCGTGTCGCCCGGCTTCAGGTAGCCGAAGCGGACGACGTGGTGCCGCTCGATCGCGCCGGACAGCGGATCGAAGGCGGCGTCGCGGGCGCGGCGGCGCGGCGCGTAGCCGAGCAGCGGCTCGGCCGAGTCGATGCCGAGCGACCGGAGCTTCATGCGGGCGCGCCGCGACTCGCCGGACAGCGACCCCTCGCGCCAGGCGAGCGCGGCGAGGTTGAGCAGCGCGATCTCCTGCGGGGTGAACGTCACATCCGCCGGGAGGTCGTATGCCCCCTTGGGAATGCGGTAGCGGGTGTACTGGGAGGCGCCCTGGTCGGCGGGCAGCTCGATGGACTCGAGCGGCACGCCGAGGTCGCGGACGTCCTCCTTGTCGCGCTCGAACTGGCGCTCGAGGCTCGCGTTGTTGCCGCCGGGCCGGTACCGCTGCCGGTAGCCCTGCACGCTCGAGAGGACATCGGCCTTCGTCAGGCCGGTCTCGGTGGCGAGCAGCGCGAGGACGAGGCTGAAGAGCCGTTCCTCGTTGGAGACGGGGGCCGCCACCGCGGCCTCAGGCCTTCCCCAGGATGTCGACGACGAAGACGAGCGTCGCGTTCGCCGGCACCGAGCCGTTGCCCGTCTTCCCGTACGCCTCGTCGGGCGGCAGGACGGCGAGCACCTGCGAGCCCACCCGCTGGCCGGCGAGCGCGCTCACGAAGCCCTTCACGACCCCGCCGGAGCCCGTCTTGAGGGGCAGCGACACCGGGGCGCCGTTCTGCCACGTGGAGTCGAAGACCGTCTTCGTCTGGTCCCAGAGCACGCCGGTGTAGTGCACGACGGCGGTGTCGCCGCGCTGCAGCACCGGGCCGGAGCCCTTCTTCAGGTCGGCGACCTCGAGCTGCTTCGGCGCGGGGGCGGCCGGGATCGTGATGCCGGGCCGGCCGTCGGGGCCGAGCACGACCGCGGGCAGGCCGCCGGCCATGACCTGGTTCGTGCCGTTCGCCCGCGCGAGGTAGGTCTTCCGCACGTCGGCCACGACGACGATCGAGTCGCCGGGCTTCACGTCGCTGCCGAGGGAGCCGGCGGCGAAGCCCTCCTTCGGCGGCAGCACGGCGGCGAGCCGCTCCCCCGCCTGCGCGCAGAGCAGCGCCTTCCTCAGCCCGGTCGAGGGCAGCGTCCTGCCCACCACGATGTTCGCCGGGCCCGCGCCGGAGGCGCCCGTGGGGTCGACCTTCCCGGTGTAGTCGGTCTTCGTGATGACCTTGCCGGTGGTGCCGTCGAGGATCGTGAGGTCGGCGACGAGCTCCTGCCCCTCGACGACGCCCGCCCCGGATCCGGGGATCAGGGTGCTGACCTCCGTGGAGGCGACGTGCAGCGGGGTGCCGAAGCGCACCGTGGGCGCCGAGCCGAACGCGCCGCTCGCGGTGACCGAGTCGCTGCCCGAGCCGGCCGCGGCGCCGGGGGTGCAGCCGCCGGGGCCCGTTCCCGAGCAGCCGGCGAGCCCGGCGGTGAGCAGCGCGGCGGTGGCGAGCGCCGCGGCGAGGCGGAGCGGGCGGGTCGGCAGCACGTCCTGCATCCTGCCAGATCAGTCGAGGGCGTCCGGCTGGGCCCCGCGCGCCTCGGCGCTCTCCGCGGCCTGCCTGGCGGTGCGGCGCAGCCGCTTCGGGCTCTGCTCGCGCACGTCGAGCGCCCCCGGCGTCCAGGCCTCGAGGTCCTCGTCGGAGAACGCGGCCTTCGACGCCCGGCGCTGCACCTCGGGCGCCTCCGCGCCGGGGGCCAGCCGCCGAGCGGTGACGAGGAACCCGGTGTGGGCGACCATCCGGTGGTCGGGGCGGACGGCGAGGCCCTCGACGTGCCAGCCGCGGACCATCGTCTCGGTCGCGAGCGGTTCGGTGAAGACACCGGACTCCCGCAGCGCCTCCACGAACCGGCTGAGCTGCGGCACGGTGGCCACGTAGGCGGTGACCACGCCGCCGGGCGCGAGCGCTCTGGCGACCGCGGCGACGCACTCCCACGGCGCGAGCATGTCGAGCACGACGCGGTCGGCGGCGTCCTCCTCCCCCGCGTCGAGCACGGCGGCGAGGTCCCCGACGGTGAGCCGCCAGCGGTCCGGCACGGCCCCGAAGAAGCCGGCGACGTTGTCGGCGGCGATCGTCGCGAACTCCTCCCGCCGCTCGACCGAGTGGAGGCTGCCGGACGGCCCCACCGCGCGCAGCAGCCAGAGGCTCAGGGCGCCGCTGCCGACACCGGCCTCGACGACGCGGCAGCCCTCCGCGATGTCGCCGGCGGCGAGGATCTGCCCCGCGTCCTTCGGGTAGACGATGGCGGCCCCGCGGGGCATCGACATGACGTAGTCGGTGAGCAGCGGCTTCAGCGCGAGGTAGACGGTGCCGTCGGAGCCGGTGACGACGGAGCCGTCGGGCTGCCCGATCAGGGCGTCGTGCGCGAGCGAGCCGCGGTGGGTGGTGAAGACCGCGCCCGCCTGGAGGGTGATCGTGTTCCGTCGCCCCTTGTGCCCCGTGAGCTGCACCCGGTCACCCGGCGCGAAGACGCCGGTCATGCCTGCACCGCGTCGCGGGCGGCGACGACCGCCGCGAGGTCGGCGACGCCACGACCGTGCAGCGTCGGCCAGAGCGTCCAGGCGTGCCCCTCCGGCAGGGACACCACGTGCGGCACACCGACCGCCACCGCGCCGGACGCGACCGCCGAGGCGAGCCCCGGGGCCGAGTCCTCAATGGCGACCGCGGCACCGATCTCGATGTCGAGGTGCCCGGCGGCACGGAGGTAGGGGTCCGGATGCGGCTTCTGGAACGCCACGTCGCTGCCGGAGACGATCACGTCGAACGCGCGGAACGGGATCGCCGCGGCGACCGCCTCCGCCATCCGCCGGATCGACATGGTGACGAGCGCGGTCGGCACGCCGGCGTCGCGCACCTCGGCGAGCAGCTCGAGCGCACCCGGCCGCCACGGCACCGCGACGTTCAGCCGCTCGACCACCGCATCGGTGAGGGTCTCGATGATCTCGGGTACCGAGAGCTCGGCGCCGTGCTCCTGCAGCACCCGCGCGGAGTCCTCGAGGCCGCTGCCCACGAGGGTGAGCCCCTGCTCGGCGGTCCAGGGGCGGCCGAAGCGGGCGAGGAGCGCGGTCTCCGCCGCCATCCAGGCGGGTTCGGTGTCGACGAGCGTCCCGTCCATGTCCATCAGCAGGGCGGCGGGCAGGATCGGCACGAGGGACCACGATAGCCACGCGGAGAGCGAACACTCGGGGGCGGGCGACGGCCGAGCCCTAGTCTGGACGGAACCGGCCCGCGCGGGCCGGACCGACGGAAACAGTGCCTTTGCCCATGACGAAGCGGTTACAGCGCGGGCGGATACTCGTGGTAGCGTTAGA